>JAUNRT010000010.1:0-28470 GCA_030535475.1 Weeksellaceae bacterium
TATTTAAAAAATATTCCATTTTCTTGAAACTAGCAGGATTTAAGCAGTAACATATAGAATTCCCCTCAATATTGCCTTTAATAATTTCCGCGTTCTTGAGTTCTTTCAGATGCTGTGAAATAGTGGATTGGGACAATGGTATTTCTGCAACTATATCATTACAAATACAGGTGTTTACAGAGAGTAGATATTCAACAATGGCAATTCTTGCAGGGTGTGCCATTGCTTTTAAAATTATAGCAATCTCATTTTGCTCTTTCGTGAAATTTTCTGTTTTTGTAACTCCCATTTTGTGATTTATATATTGCAATATTACGATATTAAAATGATATAGGCTATGATTATTTTCATCCGTAAAAATTGATCGTCACTACTTCAGATTGTAAAAAAATGATTGTCTATTTTCTTCTATGGCGTGAATGGAATTATGGATTCGAATATAGCCTACCATCAATAAGCAGATTCAGGCATGGAGTATGTAAGAAATTACTGTAAAGAGCTTAAAATGGCATAAAGCTATCGAAAGTAAACATAAAATAGCGCCTGTCTTAAGACCACTTCCATATATCGTTGCAATCTGCTATATTTGTTATAATCAAAACAAAAACATAAACATTGACAGAAATTTCACTAGAAGTTGCAGAAGTTAACGTACAAGACTACTATGGCAACAACAACAAGAATCTAGAATTTATAAAAAATCAATTTCCAGCGCTGAAAATTATAGCCAGAGGTAGACATTTGGTAGCCGCCGGTGATGAACCTACTCTAGAGGCATTTCAGCAAAAGCATGAAGAAATTTTGGCATTTATGAGCCACTATAATAGGCTGAATGAGCAAGATTTAGAGAATATTTTCAACGAGCAGGAATTCAAACCCCAACCGCACAATCAAGAGATTTTAGTCCATGGTATTAACGGTGCCATGATTCGTGCGCTTACACCCAACCAGCGTCATTTGGTGGATGCCGTGTACAAGCATGATATGGTGTTTGCGGTGGGACCTGCAGGTACCGGAAAAACCTATACCAGTGTAGCATTGGCAGTAAAAGCTTTGAAAGAAAAGCAAGTGAAGCGCATCATCCTTACAAGACCGGCAGTAGAGGCCGGAGAGAGTTTAGGGTTTCTCCCGGGAGATCTGAAGGAAAAGCTCGATCCATACTTGCAGCCATTGTATGATGCACTACGTGACATGATACATTATGAAAAACTCGCTGCTTATGTAGAACGTGGTGTTATAGAAGTAGCACCTTTAGCTTTTATGCGCGGACGCACACTCGATCATGCTTTTGTGATATTGGATGAAGCACAGAATACAACTCACGCACAAATGAAAATGTTTCTAACGCGTATGGGTAAAAATGCAAAATTCATCATCACCGGTGACCCTTCTCAAGTGGATTTGCCACGCAAACAAAAATCAGGCTTGCGTGAAGCTATGCACATACTGCGTGATGTGAAAGACATAGGATTCATAAGACTAGATGGCAAAGATGTTGTGCGTCACCGCTTGGTGAAGAAAATCCTTGATGCCTATCATATAGAAGAGAACAAGGAAATAGAATTTGATCAGGAACCGGCAAAAGATTGATTTTCGGAGGTAAATACCCAATAATTTTTGGTGTTGCATGTATAGTACTCATACTAGGCATGCACGCACCTTTATCAGACATCACAGAACTTCCTTTTGCACAGCAAGCTTGGTGCATGGTTGAGGAAAACAATTTTACGCAATTTTGTCAGGGCTGGTATGCAGACATTCCCTCCTATCATCTTCCACAGTGGATAGCTGCGCTGTCTATGGATATTTTTGGAAAAAATGCTTTAGCGTTTCGGCTTCCATTTTTGGTGATGGCTTTTGTGGGAGCTTTCGCAATGTGGCAATGGACTAAATTATTTTTCCGGGATAAGTCACGGGCTTCTATGGCCACACTCATGTGGCTCTGCAGTTTTCACGTTACTTTTCAGATTTTCAACGGGCATCCATTTTTCATTGGATCAGTGTTGATGATTTGCACCTTGTGGTTTTTGACCAAGTGGCAGTATTCCAGATCGGGTGCAGATGCTCTGATTGCAGGCCTATTTGCCGCACTCTCTTTTGCCTCTGCAGGAATTTTTGTAATTATGATTTTGCTTGGCTACATCATCTTGACTGATTTAGCCATTCATTACAGAAAACCAGTAGTGCGTAGAGGTTTCTTGCTATTCCTTCTATCGCTTTGGCTTTGTGCTTTGCCGGTATTGTATGCACTTACGTCACAATATGGTTTTAGCGAAAGTGTATTGCGATTGTTTCAGCAATTGTATTTGACAGATTTGGCAAGGCATCCCGCCTCCGTTTTGTCATTCAGCTATATGCACGGTGTCAATTACATGATTATTGGCTTCCTACCATGGACTGCACTTTTTGTGCTTGCCTCATTGATTCACTTGAGAAGACTGCTGGTTATTAAGACTTTCACCAAGATGCATAGTATTTGGTTGATTGCCGCTCTGATCGGGATTTATTGTACCATTATTCAACCTGGGATTATTCAATATATGAGTTTTATAATGCCGTTTGCCATATTGTTCTCGGTGGATGATTTGGTGAGGATTATGGCAAATGAGAATGTGAAATTTGCCCGGACTGCTGTATTATATCATTTTGTTTTGGCGCTTACAGCGGTATTTTTATTGGCTATTGTGACAATGATTGCTTTGTATTCTTTCCCTATGAGAGAATTGAGATTCATACCCATTTTTGCACTTCTGATTGTACTTTTTGTTACATTGTATTTCTTCACCGATAGTGAACTGCAGAGAAATTTGCTTCTACCTATTGGGGTTTCTCTATTTTTCATTTTGTTTTTTAAGATTCATTTACTACCACGGATTTTGCAACAGGAACTCATGCCACAAATGGCTCAAAAGATTCAGCAAAGGAATATCCCTCCCAATCAGCTTTTTAGGCTCAATGATGATTATACCCGTAGCCTTATCTGGTATATGCCTAATAGAACCCGCATGATTACTGAAAACCAAATCCAACAACGCACACAGCCTTTTTGGCTGATAATAGATCAGAGAACACCGGAAGAGTTTTTGAGCCCGAATTTGATGATCAAGGAAGCCATACCTGTTAGCTATTATCATACGCAGGAAAATTTTCATGGATTTTTCGATCCTATCGAAAGAGCAAATGCCGTGAAAACCGCCTACTTAGTGAGATACGAACCAAAGCCTAAATAAACTTTAACTTATATTTAACGCTATGGTGTACGTTCTACACTTTATTTTCAATGTAAAGAAATTGTAAATTTTACACTAAGCAAAACGGGTAATTACTCCTCAATCCATCAATACTTTGGTAGTGAAATATGAAAATTGTGTTTTATATTTGTAAAAGAAAATCTACTCCTACTCTTTAAAAGAATCAGGAAAAGCTTTTATCTTCAGTTTGTTAGTTAGTTTGAAAATCCGGGTATTTATATCCGGATTTTTTTTTATTTCTCCATTTGAGTTTGTAAGTCATTTTTTTCTGCGAAGGAATTTTGTCCAATAATCTTAGGACACTTCTTTCCCTTTATCATGTCAAACGCAAGTCCAGAATAAATTGTAATTTGCCTTGAGAACTGAGGCTGAGATTCAACCCAAAGCTTCACCTCAACAAAAAATTATAGATATGAAAACAACGAATAAAGTACTTCTAATGACTCTTTTAGCAGGATTTATCATTACTATCATTGCTTCTTTGGTAAAGATGAATGATGATTTTTACACGAATTACGCTGTATGGATTGGTCTATTCGTCAGTTTGGCGGCGATTGTGGGATTATTGATTCATAATTTCTCCAAAATCAGATTAAGAATAAGCGGTAATAAAGAAAAATAGACACTTAGCTGACAAAAAAGTTTAGGATATTTTGCTCTAAGCACAGAATATTTTGCGCTCTGCGGTGGCACAACTTGCAAAGGAAAATACAGGATGTAAAGTAATATGACACCCAACTTCTCCGCGGCAGGTGGTAGGCGGATAGCCCGCAAAGCAGACGGGTGACGCGTGAAGCGGTGCAGAGAGGTTGATGCCGCTCACCGGCAGAAAACTCTTCTGCACCGACTGAACGCCACCCGGCTGCTGCGGACTTGGAGCCGTACACCGACCGCACCAAAAAATCTTACACAAAACGTGAAAAGTGCAACTTGTAGATTTCTTGAAAAGATTTTTTTGGTGCGGTGCCGCCCAAATAAAAAAAAGAAATTAATAAAACTCTGCCATGTCAATTTTCACAGAGAAGATGTTGCTATACAACGCGATGCCCTGGCCTCCAATGTTTGTGAGGGCGTAATCTACTGAGACGCCATGATACTTGAATCCGACACCGGCATTGGGCTGGAAATTCACCTTTACAGCTCCATCAAAATTGGGGATTTGCTGAAAGTTATTGACGCCGGCACGCACAAATATCATATCATCAAAGCCTACTTCTACTCCAGCTGCGGGACTAAAACTCAGAAATTCTGTAGAAATAAGGTCATTGGTTTGTGCAAATTGGAATTGCAAATCCATGGCTCCGGTGGCGGTGAAACGCTCTGAAAGGTAGATTTTTTGCGTGGCACCGATGTTGAGCTTGGGCTTGGTGAGCTCAATGGTCTCCTCAGGCGCTTCGTTGAGTAAAACTCCATCTACCTCCAAGGTATTGAGTGCATCTTGGTTTACGCTCCAAACATTGAAAGTAGTGGTGATGTCCCGTGCCATGACACCCAAAGTGAAATCTCTGCTCTTGTACTGCATACCGGCGTCCATACCAAAGCCAAAGGAATTGGCAAACTTACCTACGTTGCGATATATGAGCTTGGCAGTGATTCCGAAATCGAGTTGTGGAATGTTGAAAAAATTGCCGGCATAGGACATGGTAACTGCATAATCTGCAGCGGAAAATGTGCTCAATCTGTCGTAATCTATATTGCCTTGATTATCTATAAGTTCTGTGGTGTTGAGTATGTTGTCAACGCCAAATCTATAGGCTGCAATGGCAAGAGTATTGCGGTTTTCTAAGGGTATGGCCACGCCGGCGAAATCATACTTGGCAATAGACTGGAAGTACTCTGCATGCATGGCTGCACCTTGCCAACGATCTCCAATGCGCGTAAGACCTGCTGGATTCCAATAGGCGGAATAGACATCATTGGTAGTTGCCGTGTAAGCACTACCCATGGCAAAGGCTCTAGCATCTACTCCTATGGAAAGAAACTCATTGGAGTAATTTCTTAGCTGTGCATGTGCGGTGCTGCAAAGGAGTAATAAAAGCGGTATATATAGGGTTCCGACTTGCAATAGAATGTAGTTTGGCAGGCGATTATTAAACAAAAAAAAATCTTTTTTATTGTAGCGCAAGATACATATCTTCGCAGATATGCAGCTAAAGAAAAACATACCCCATGCACTGACATTGCTCAACTTGCTGTGTGGGTGTATTTTGGTGTTACTGGCCTCCATAGATTTTGGCCAATTACCCACTGATAACTTACGGCTGGACATTGTTCTGATGCTGGTTTTGCTGGTAATAGCATTGGTGGCAGACTTGCTGGATGGGATGGTGGCGCGCAAACTCGGAGTGAGTTCTGAGCTTGGTGTGCAGTTAGATTCCTTGGCTGATATGGTGAGTTTTGGCGTTTTTCCTGGGATGTTGATGGCAAAAATGATTGCTCAAATGCCTTTTACAGATGGAATAATTGGGTTGAGCACCTTTGGGTTTGCCATAACCTTGGCTTCTGCTGTACGTCTTGGCAAATATAATATTGCAGGCAACAACTATCCCTATTTTCTTGGTCTGGCAACGCCGTCTAATACCTTATGGGTTTTTGGCTTTTATCTATGGATGGAGCAAATACAATTTGACGATGTGTATGTGAAATTTTGGATAGCCATGATTTTTATAGCTGTTTCATCTTATTTACTGGTAAGTAGATTGCCTCTCTTTAGTCTAAAAGACGGTAGGCTGAGCTGGAAGAAGCATATCCATATATTTTTGCTATTGGCGGGAAGCGTAGTTTTGTATGCGATATTCAATATGATGTCGCTATTTTATATAATTCCGCTGTATATAATTTTGAGCATAATTTTCAGAAATAAATTTGTAAAATGAGTGAATTGCAATTGCATAGACCACTTTGTTTCTTTGACTTAGAAACAACCGGAATCAATGTAGGGAAGGACAGAATTGTTGAAATATGTATCTTGAAAACCCATCCTGACGGTAAAGAAGAGGTTTTTACAAGCCTTGTGAACCCGGAAATGCAAATACCTGCTGAAGCAGCTGCGGTGCATGGCATCACAGATGAAAAGGTGAAGGATGCACCTACCTTTAGAGAATTGGCACCACGCATTGCAGAACTCTTGAAAAATAGTGATTTAGGTGGGTTCAACAGCAACCATTTTGACATTCCGTTACTGGCAGAGGAATTATTGCGCGCTGAACAAGATCTGGACCTGAAAAAAGCACGCACTGTAGATAGTAAAGTAATTTTCTTCAAACAAGAACCGCGTAATCTATCAGCAGCTTATAAATTCTATTGTGATAAGGACTTGGAAGATGCGCATAGCGCGGAGGCTGATACACGTGCCACTTTTGAAATCTTTAAAGCGCAAATACAACGCTACGAGGATCTACATAGTGACATGGATTTTTTACATAGCTATTCCAATCAAACTGATGCGGCGGACTTTGCAGGATTTATTCGCTATAATGAAAATGGTAATGAGGTTTTTTCTTTTGGCAAATACAAGGGACAAAAGGTGGAAGATGTACTCCAAAGAGACGCAGGATACTATAGTTGGATTCAAAATGCTGATTTTCCGCTATATACTAAGCGTGTACTGACGGAAATAAAATTGAGATCTCTGAATACTAAAGGCTGAAAACGTTGAAAATTTTTGGCGGGAAGACCAAAGAAGAGTTTGCCTGGGCTTTCTATGATTGGGCTAACTCTGTGTACTCTTTGGTGATCACTACAGCTATTTTCCCCATATACTTTGGTGCTGTGCTGAGCAAGGAAAATGTGAGTGTTTTTGGGCTGAACTTTAGCGACAAAGATATTTTATACTCTTATTCTATTACAGCTTCCTTTGTATTGGTAGTGATCTTATCTCCTATTTTATCTGCCTTATCTGACCGTATTGGCAACAAGAAAATTTTCCTGCAAATCTTTACTATTTTAGGTGCATTGGGATGTTCATCCTTGTTTTTCTTCAGAGGTGAGGATACATTATGGATTGGTATTCTGGGCAGTGTCACAGCAAGTTTGGGATACTGGGGAAGTTTAGTGTTCTACAATGCGTATTTACCCGAAATCACTGCGCCTGAAAATCAAGATAAACTAAGCGCTACGGGCTTCATTTATGGATATATAGGCTCGGCGATATTGCTGAAACTATGTTTGGTTTTGATTCTGGGTGTTGGTGAACATTTGACGCCATATGCCTTTTTACTTGTAGGTGTATGGTGGATTGGTTTTGCGCAATACACTTTTGCACACGTGCCAAAGACTTATTCCCATCCAGAAGAAAGACAAAAAGCCAGTTGGTATAAAGCGCATCATGAGCTATACAAAGTAGGAAGAACACTGATGAGTTATGCATCTCTCAAGTGGTTTTTGCTAGCGTTTTTCTTTTTGAGTGTAGGGATACAGACAATAAACTATATGGCCTCCAGATTTGGTGATGAAGAACTGAAACTAGAATCTTCAAAGCTGATTATCACAATACTCGTGATACAATATGTTGCCGTAATTGGATCCTATACTTTTGCAAGACTCTCAAAACGATTTGGGAATCTAAATGCACTACAAATTGGTCTGCTGGTTTGGGCAGGTATATGTATAGCAGCCTTTTTGATGAGAGCTGATAATCCATGGGTAGAGTATCAATTCTATGCCTTGGGTGCGGCTGTAGGCATGGTTTTAGGCGGTGTGCAAGCGCTCACTCGATCTACTTACAGCAAACTCTTACCAAAAAGCATGGATAATGCTACATTTTTCAGCTTTTATGATATTGTAGAGAAAATAGCGCTGATATTGGGTAGTTTCACCTTTGCTCAAGTCTTATTCCTCACGGGAAGTATGCAGTATAGCGCCCTTACGCTAGCAATATTTTTCATCGCAGCCATTGCCATATTACAAGCCATGAAAAGCTTACAGCGCAGCAAAAATCAGCTGGAATAGTTTACAAACTCTCTACAAACCTTACCAATAATTCCATAATTTGTGGGAAATAACTCATGTTCAGATTTGCATGCGTGTCGTGCACATCGTGATAATGAGCGACTCCACCCAAAGTGTAGATATAAAAAGATGGAACTTCCTGCATATGAAACGGACAATGGTCTGAAATGCAGGCCTCACCGCGGGCACGAACTTCTTTGAGTAGCTTTTTATCCTCATTGATTTGCTGCAAATTATTGAATTGCTCCGGATATACGCTTCCATTTACTACCATAACTCCATCGTCTCCTGTACCTAAAATATCTAGATTGATGAGAAATTTGATTTTGCCAAGATCAATTGGCATATTTCGTGTGGCTTCTACCGATCCGAGCAGGCCTAGTTCTTCTGCCGAAGTAAACAGAAAAACAAGGGTTTTTTCAGGTTTTTTCTTGGCAAAATACTTTGAGAGTGATAATAACATACTCACTCCGCTTGCATTGTCATTGGCTCCGGGAAATATTGCCTGATTTACTTGTCCCAAATGGTCATAGTGCGCTGTAAACAATATCACAGAATCAGATTTACCGCGAATCTCAGCCCAAATATTCTCTGATGTCACTTTTTCCTCACGGGAATAACTTCGCAGGGAAAAGGCATGTTCAGTGAAATTAGATTTAACTAACTCCGGTGATAAAAACACCGCCGGCAGCGGCGACTGCGAGGTAGAAATACCGTGGTTCAGCTTTTTAGGAACTAGAAATATTCCGGCAAGATCATCAGGCGTTTGTTTGATTTGTGGCAAGGCATAGGAAAGGTTTTCCCATTGATCTTTAGATAAATTAGCTTCAAAAGCCACTGGTAAAACCGTTCTTGTGCTGCTAGGCGTATAAGATTCCAGCGGAATTGCCTTGCCGATTATGTGATGAGAAGCCGCGGATGGATGTAGTAAAAAATCTGTTCCAAAAATGAGCGGTTTACTATCCCAAAGCAAAAAAGCAGAATCTAAAATGTTGACGCTATGCTCAAAAGGTTGGGTATAGCTGCCATTAAAAGCTGGCGAAAGTCCATTTTTCCTTAACTGCTGCTGTATATACTGCGATGCGAGCAAGTGACCATCATACTGGTATCCTCTGCCGTGAAAGCTTTCTGAAGCTAAGACTTGGACGTGTTGATGTGCCTTTGTGGCCGCTTGCTTGTAGGGCGAGCATTGCAGCAAAAAAGTGAATATGAGCAAAACTATTGCCGCTCCGCTTATTTGATTTGCAACTTTACCACCCAATATCTGCATGCTGTGTATCACATTTTCTCTAGCAGTAATATATAATTACTATTTTTGAACCGCACCAATCCGTGCTTTACTACAGCAGTTTCGCCACTGTATGCATCTCGGATTTTATCGCCGTTGGCAAAAACCGAACTTACAGCAATGGCTTCTGCGTTTTTGCGATCTAGAACAACTATAACTTGATCTTTCACGCCATTTTCAGCCCATTTTCGGCTAAAAACATAGGGGATTCTAGAGATTTCATGATGAGTGCCAGCACCAATTGCGGGGTGATTTCTTCGGAATTGTCCAAGTTTTTGATAGTGTTGCAATAATTCTTGCTTTGATGCGTCTAGGCGCAAATCATCCCAATTCATGAAACTGCGAAGATTGGCGTCGCCTACGGCACCTTCCACAGATAGCAATCTATCCGTTTCGTCCCCATAGTAAATTTGTGATACACCAGGCGCTAATAAGAGTTTATTGGCGGCTTCAAATGATCTCTGTCTTTGACCATCAAACGGATGTCCGTCATCATGCGAACTGAGATAATTGGTGATTCCTACATCTTGTAACGTAGTTTTATTTACCTGAGCGTATTTATCAAACAGCTGATGATAAGGTAATTGCGCGTCTGACTTAAAGTCAAAGTTTATAAGGTTGTCAAAGCCGTTTTCGAAGTAGTTCACTTTGGCATCGCTGAAGTGATAATACTGTCCACCACTGATTCCGTAACCATATACTTCACCCAAGAGAAAAAACTCTTGATCTGGAAATGCCGGCACAGGAGTTTTGTCCAGGTAGCGTTCATAGCTCTCTCTTGCAAGTGTAGAAAACTCGGCCCATATATCTTCTGTGGTATGCTTCACGGTATCGACTCTATAGCCATCTATTCCATACTTTTCTATATAGTCTAGCAGCCATTTCATAATGTAGTATTTTGGAGCGCGTGGCAACCCAGTGCGTGCAAAGAATGCATCAAGTGAAGCCATTTCACTTTCATACCTGCCTTCTGCACGCCATTTGGCTATGAGATGCGGTGGTAAATCTACTTCTTCATTGCTCTCGGTGCGTATATCCGGTAGATTCTCTACTAGGGTACAGTCTGTAAAGGCGGCATAGCTGCTATAGTCACAGGGTGGACCGGTGCGCACCCATTCGTTTGGCCACACGGGATCTTTTGCTGTTACAGGACCAGTGTGATTGATGACGGCATCAAGCAAAATTCTGATGCCTTGCTTGTGCGCTTTAGATATCAACTCTTGCAGGTCTGCCTCTGTGCCATAAGCCGGATCTATACGTGTCCAATCACGAGTCCAATAACCATGAAATCCGTAGGTGTTGCCGGTGCTCTCATCTACGCTCCCATGGATCTGCTCTACAATAGGCGTCATCCAAATCACATTCACACCCAAATCACGGAAATAGCCTTCATCTAGCTTTTTAATGACTCCACGCAAATCTCCGCCTTCAAATCCACGTAAAACACCCGTGGGTGAATTGCGCACTATAGCTTGGTCATTACTAGGATCACCGTTGTAAAATCTATCAACGAGTAAAAAGTAAAGGTTGGCACTGTGCCAATGAAATGTGTCCGTGCCTGGCAAAGGTTTGGTAACCTGACAGCCATGCAATACCCACACACATAAAATCAAAAGAAAAGGTTGTTTTATCCGCTTCATAATTGCACAAAGATAGCCAAAATCAATACAAAATGTAATTTGTACACTTCAACCACTCAAGCTGAAAAAATCAAAAACATAATTGGTTTTAATAGACAAATGAATCAAAGAAAGCGAGATGAAATGCAAAAGGTAGAAGCAAGTTTTCAATATAAAATTTGATGTGTTCTTACCACAAATTTGTGCAGAAATTTGCTGAGTGAGTCGTCCAATAGTCAATTGGAGCCGATTCTTACGCTATATTTGCTATGCTAAAGCAAGATTTGTATTTGCCAAGACTTAGAAACTCATCATAACATGGCTAGTGAACAAAAATTTGTAGATTATATTCTAGACCAACTTTCTGGTGTGGAAAATATTTGGACCAGAAAGATGTTTGGTGAATATGCTCTATACTCCAATGAAAAAATTTTTGCGCTGGTGTGTGACAACAAACTCTACATAAAACCTACAATAGAAGGTAAAAAATTTGCCGGTGATGTAGAAATGGCACCACCGTTTCCGGGTGCGAAGGATAATATTTTGGTTGAAGAAAAATTGGATGATGCTGCTTGGCTTTGCGGTTTGGTAAATGCCAGTTTACCAGAACTTTCTGCACCGAAAAAAAGAGCAAAACGCAAGAAATAGTGCTTGGAAAAGCTGGGCGAATGAGTGATTCATTACTCATAATCGTCTGAAACTAGAGCGTAGTTTTTTTGCAGAAATGCTGATGAATAAGACACTGTCATGCTTTTGCTGATTGGGTGTAAATTTTTCTACTCAAGACTTCCTATAACAGATCAAGTGTTTGTATTCGAGTGCGTTATTTAAATTTTAAAAATTGCAATAAGCTCTTTTTTCTTGTTACCATCTGCTGCTACAGATCACCAGTATTTCACAGTGCTTTTTGGCCTTGTGGTGTATGGCCTTGCCCCGATGCGAGCGGAAATCCTTGCAAAGCCCACAGCCTATGCAGCTGCCAGTGTTTTGGGTACTGGAGCGATAGCGGACGTGCCCAAAACGCGGCAGATGCGGCTGTGGGCGAGCAAGATTGCAGCGGGCAGCGGGAAATAGCTCCTAAAAAAAATTGCATAAAAAAAAGCCGCCTCACTACTGGAGACGGCTTGTATGTAAGCCAGGCTTTGAGGGCTGGAATTATCTCTTGATAATCTTTTGTGTTTGCACCCCAGCTTCGGTTTCTATGCTGAGTATGTACACGCCAGGAAGCAAAGCAGAGGTGTTGAGGCTTACCTGCTGGCTGTTGTGCTTGGCGGTATTGAGTACTCTACCGCTCATGTCTATGATGCTGGTTTTGAGCACTGGAAGTTCTGATTTCACAAAAAGTTGATCTTTTACCGGGTTTGGATACACGTTGAGCGTGTTGTTAGCCGCAACTTCTGCAGTTGAGAGGTTCTCGCCTATGTAGATCATCCATCCGTCTGTGTTGCCAAGGTTTTCGCTGATGTCACCGTCTGTAGAGCTAGTGGCACCACCTACCAGAAAGTTGCCATTGGTCAATGGCACTACTGTAAGAGCCGTTTCGCCGCCAGATCCGCCGTAGGTAGATTGCCAAAGAAGTGTACCTTCATCATCTACTTCTATCACCCAAAAGTCATTGCTGCCTTGATTGGAAGTGACGTCAACGTTGTTGGAATAGGTGGTACCTACTGCCACAGTGCCGCCGGTGTGAGTTTTGGCAATGCTGTAAAGTCTGTCTATATCTGTTCCGCCATAGTTTTTGCTATATATCACCTCACCTAGGGTAGAGATTTTCAACAACCAGAAGTCCACGGAACCGTGGTTACCGGTAAGATCGCCGTCTGTTGACATAGAGTTGCCACCAATTACCAGGTTGCCCACATCATCTAAATGGCAGTGTCTGAAGTTGTCTATGCTAGAGCCGCCAAAGGCTGTGTGCCAGATAAGATTGCCGTCACCATCAATATTGAGCAAGTATCCGTCATCATCACCTTTATGGTTTGGCACGTCAGTAGAATTTGTTCTTCCCACTATGTAGAAAGAGCCGTCAAGGCCTTGCACCATGTCATACGCCGTATCTAGGTTGTTTCCACCAAATTTGTTTTGCCAAATCATCTCGTTGGTCACGGGATTGAATCTGCCTACCCACACGTTGGTTTCACCTGTGAGCGGACCTACTGCATCAAAATCATTAGAGCGCGTGTGACCGGCAAAGATCACATCGCCATTTTCTAGTTCTAGCGCTTTGTATGCCCAGTCAAAATGTGAGCCACCAAAAGTGGTCTGCCATACAACTTGACCCTGCGCATTGAGTTTTACAAACCATGCATCACTCAATCCTTTGTTTTCAAAACCTAAATCTTCTGAGTTTGCAAGCCCTGCAAAAAGATGCCCACCGTCTGGAGTTTTGGACACACCCAGCAGGTCATCCAAGTCGCCACCGCCAAGGTTGAAAGTGTTGAGAAGCGCTCCACTGCTCACAATACCTTGCGTCACCAGCGCATCTCCACCACCTATGAAATCCTCTGCATGGTGCGTAGTAGAGTAGCTGATACCGGCCGTGATAAACTCTGTTTCGTCATCAGAAACAGTGATTACATTCACGTTTTCCGGGCCTTCACCACCAATAGATTTGTCCCAAATGATACCGGGAGCCTGCTGCGCTTGTATAACGCCACAAGTGGCAAATCCTAGCAACACGGCCAAAGTAAGTCTTTTATTCATAATTTGAAGTTTAAAATAATTTTAAATAATTCTTCAAAAATACATCGAAATTTCTTGAAATCAAAAATTAAACGGCTCATTATCAAGTAAATTGGTGGCTCCTGTACCCAATAAATTTTTTTTTGGGCGGCACCCTTTTTTTGAGTGGTAGAGACGCATTTTATTCGTTATTGTTGATTATCGTATTATGTCGCGTCTCTCCAACTCCAAAAAAAAAGGGTCGGTGTACGGCTACAAGTACGCAGTCCTGTGGCTGCAAAATTGTGGCAAAAAGGTTTTTCTTCGTACCTCATCAATCCCTTTTTGCTCACATTTTGCAAAAGCCACAGTCCTTTGCGCGCTATTCGCCTACCACCTGCCGCAGAGCTCGCAGTTCCATTATGGCTAAGAAATCCGTGCATTAATTTTCCGATCTTGCGTCTTTTCTTGTTAGAAGTAAGGTGTAATTGTTTAGGGTTTCATAGAATAAATTAAGTAATTAGGATTTTTTGTAGAGGTAACTTCTATTGAAAAGTATTCTAGTAGCAATTTTCCTATTATGCTCATTGAGCCAAAAGTCTAAGGAATGATTTTGTATGAGTCAACTGTAAAATAATGAATAAAAAGAAACATACCGATAGATAAAAGCTTTATCTTGCAACATACAAGCACCAAAAAAGACTTGTGCAATTTTCTCGTTTCCTCTACTTAAAAAAAGTCCGCAATATGAAAAAGTCCCTGTTTCTTTCAATCATTCTGCTGTCCATCACTGTTTTTGGACAAAAGAGGAATGCGGAAAAAGTTTTACAAGAAGGTAAGCAACTTTACCGAACGGAAAAGGCTTCATGGTTTGCCACCGACCATATGCTGTCTAATTTTGCCTGGAGGAGTGTTTCTTTTGGTGGCTACGTGTCTTATCAGGGATCTGATAACAATATGCACACGGTATTTTTCAATAAAGGACTTCCACATGATATCCTTTTAAGTTACAAATTTCATCATCTACCACAAGAACATCCCATTAGCATAGACACAACACGCCGCCCTGCCACAAAATTTGAGAGCGACCTTATAGAAATAAGCATGGATGCAAGAACCAGAGTACTGGAGGATGAAGAGAGTTTTTTCAACTACTATCAAAATACGTCATTCAATTTTGTGCCACTCATTACCAAAAATGAGAAAAAAGTATTTATACTCACCGCACCACAAAAGTCCGGTGTGGTGCTTTTAGGCAATGATTATCTTTTACAGTATGGCAGATCAAATAAGTTTCAAGGCAAATCCAAGATTCATAATTCTCTCATTCAGCTACCATACCATTCTGGCAATGAAGAATCAAAGATAGAAACTACAATTCATTCTCATGTCTTGGATGATTTGATTTCATCTACAGACATTTGCACACTCTTGCTCTATAAAGATTTTGCAGATTGGAATCAACACATCGTCATCAGCAAAGATTTAGTATCTATACTAACACTAGACACTGAAACCCTATTTACTATGAAAAGAAAAGATTGGGAGAAAATCTCAAAATCTCAGTAAGTAAGAAGGTAATATTCAGTGGAGTTTGTACTCATTTTGTTAAATTCAAAATTATTTACATTTCCGGGATAATAATCGAAAATTAAGATTTGACAATAATGGATTGGGTACATTTTTCATATTAATTAAAGAAAATACGTAAATTGTACAACTATTTGAGAAAAGAAAAGCTGGAATGAATCTAAGATAAACGAACCTAATTGTTCAATATCAAAAGGGAAAAATCGGAAAATTTCTTAAATAACCTTAACAAATTCAAAGTAAAAATGTACACCACTTACCATTTATCATCAGCCCAAGAAGTGAACTCAGATATATTGGAGGCCATCAAAGCTACCTTCAAATCCAAACCTATCACCATAATAGTGGCAGAAGACCTTGATGAAGTGACTTTATCTACAGACATGAAAGTGGTAATAGATGAACGCTTGAAAGAAGATGAAAGCACATACTTCTCAGCAAAAAATTCTATAGATCAGCTTAAGGAAAAGTATGACATATAAAATCATAGTTTCACCTCGGACCAAAAAGAAATTGAAAATGCTATAGATTATTATGCCCTATACAGTGAAGAGGCACCATCCAAATTCATCATTTCCCTGCAAAAAGCTTATGACGCTTTAGCTTTAAACCCTTTTTATAGAATTGTGTACAAAGATGTGCGTGCTCTGAAGATTACAAAATTTCCACACTCTTTGTATTTTATTATCATTGATGAAAGAAAAACTGTAAAGGTGTTATCCTGTTTTCACAATAAAAGAAATCCAAAAAAAAGACCCAAATAATAATATCGAATTTCAAGAAGCGCATAAACTCATCATTTGTTTGAAGCAAATAATTTGAATTCTATTACGCTATTACATGCTCATTGCACTTAAAAAACACATCGCAATTCAAATTAATCTGTACTCATAACTTTTTGGCATTTTGACTTCGAAAACACCATAATATTATTTACATTTCCAGGATTAAAATCGAAAATAATTTTTTCTATGGAATTAGGTGCTTTTTCTTTGAGTTTGGCAGTGAAAGATTTGGCTGTATCAAAGGCTTTTTATGAAAAATTGGGTTTTGAAGTATTGGGTGGCAATGAAGATCAAAACTGGTTGATTCTGCGCAATGGCAGTACAGTTTTGGGCTTGTTTGCAGGAATGTTTGATAAAAACATGCTCACATGGAACCCCGGCTGGAACCAAAATGCCGAGGAAGTGAACCCATTTACTGATGTGCGTGAGCTTCACAGAAAACTGAGCGAAGCAGGCCTTGAATTGCAAGGTGAGCTAGATCTGGATGGGCAAGGTCCGGGACATTTTTACATCACGGATCCTGATGGAAATCCTATTCTCATAGATCAGCACAGATAATACTGGAACTTTACTGAAAAAAGTTTTGCATGATTTGATGACCAGCAGGAGTCAAAAAACTCTCCGGATGGAATTGAATACCAAATATTGGCAGGCTTGTGTGCGCAAAAACCATAAGATTGCCCTCTTGATCTGTAGCGAGAGCTTCGAGTTCTGCAGGTAAGGTTGGTCTATCTACACACCAGCTGTGGTATCTACCAATGCTTGTGTTTTGAGGCACGTTGTGTAGCAACGGGTTTTCTTGGATGATTTGCAGTTGAGCAGTGATGCCATGCTGCACTTGAGGCAACCTATACAGATGTGCACCAAAATAGGCTGCCAATGCTTGGTGTCCAAGACAAATGCCCAAAATAGGCTTGCTACGGTGGAAATTTTCTATTGTGCGCATCATGCCTATGGCTTCTTGGGGCAAGCCCGGACCCGGTGAGAGAATAATATGAGTGGCTTGCTGTAGGCGCTGCTGATCTATGGCGCCGCTGAGCATCACGTGTGGTGATATACCAGTGCTTTGCTCTATGAGCTGCACCAGATTATGCGTAAAGGAATCATAGTTGTCTATTATGACTGCTTGGGCTGGTTTCACCGACTTGTGGCTAAAGTTGTCTAAAGTTTATATAGAAATTCTTGTCTGGTTCTATTTTTTGAGCTGAGCCTTGGTAGTGCGTCCACTCTGCTTTTGGGTAGATCCATTCTTCCGAGTTTTGCAGCTTCACAGGCATATCAAAGCCTGTTATGATGTTGTTCCAGCGGAATTCTATATCATTACCCTGCTTTCGGACTTCCAATACAGGTACTTTGTTCGTGCGCAAATACTGTTCAAAGAATTCTGTGAGGTCTATCCCGCTCTCACGGCTCATGAAATCTTCAATGTTTTGCGTTGTGACAATACTATGAAAGTACTTGCTGTTCATATCGCGTATGATTTGCTTGAATTTGGTGTCATCTTCTATCAATTGGCGAAGCGTGTGGATGATGTTGGCGCCTTTGTTGTACATGTCAGAGTCACCACTTTTGTTTACATCATACGTGCCTATTAGCGGTCTTTTGTTTTGTATAGTTCTGCGAAGACCTTGCACGTATGCGTTGCCCGCCTCTGTGCCATGAAGGTAGTCCAAATACATGACTTCTGTATAAGTGGTAAAGCCTTCATGCACCCACATATCTGCCTTCTGCTCTGTGGTGATACTATTGCCAAACCACTCATGTCCTGTTTCATGCACAATGATGAAGTCAAACTTCATTCCCCAGCCAGTCCCGCTTGTGTCTCTACCAAGGTAGCCATTGGTATATCTATTACCATAGGCTACATTGCTTTGATGCTCCATACCCAGATAGGGTGACTCTACAAGTTTGTAGCTATCTTCATAAAATGGGTATTTGCCCATCCAGTCTTCAAAAGCCTGCATCATAGGTTTTACTTGTACAAAATGTTCTTTGGCTTTTTCTAAATTGTAATCCAGCACCCAATAATGCAAGTCCAGTTCACCAGCCATTCCATGATACACATCTTGAAAGTGAACATATTGTCCTATATAGGGTATGATATTGTAATTGTTGATTGGGTTTACTACTTCCCAGGTGTAAACGTTCTTACCCGGATCTCCCTTTTCAAATGAGCTTTCCCACATACGACCATTGCCTATGGCTACCAACTCATCTGGTACTATCATGCTCAATGTGGCTCCAAGGTCTGGCTCATCACCTTGATAGTCCTTATTGGGATACCAAGAACTTGCACCTAAACCTTGCACAGCAGCGCTCATCCAAGGTCTGCCTTTCTCATCTCTGGCAAACACCCAACCACCATCCCATGGAGCATTTTTGGCTACAATCGGGTGACCGGAGTATTTGATTTTGATGTCATACTCTTTCAAAGATTTGTTGGGGAATTGTTTAAAGTCTATGAAATAGGCATTGCCATCTCTTGTCCAAGCGTCAGCGGGAAGTGCTATATCTACGTTGCGTTGGTTGTTGGAAGGATTGGCAGTGATTTGCAATATCTCTACTATTTGCATGGGTTGTTGCAAATCGATTTGGAGAATAGAATCCTTGGTAGAACCTGTGATTTCAAATCGAATATCTGTAATGCCATCAATGAAACGTTTTTCATAATCCGGCGCTATGGTGATGTCATATCGCAGCACGTTCCACCAGTTGCGAAACTCAGAATTGGTCCCGCGCAATTGATCCGGTGAGTAGTTATGTACTACTTCCAACGCTTCTCCAACGGAATGCGGTGCGGAAGACGTTGTGGGCTGTTGAGTGGCACAACTGATCAACACAGAAACACCCATTGCGGCAGATACGGCTATGGATAAAAATGATTTGGGAATGAAATAATTTCGAAATTCGATAGGCATGACTCTTTAGAATTTTAAATTATGATTTCATATTGTATAGATGTTGAATTATGCTACGATCTGAGTCTTGCAAATCTATCCCTCTTCTTTGCATCATTTTTTCTGCCATTTCAAGCGCAGCGTCTAGTTTGAATTTTTCTGCTCCTCTGTTGCCGCCCCAGCTGAAAGCCTCTATCTTATTGGGCGGAAAACCACTGTGAAACACATTGGCAAACGGCCCCACAACGGTGCCCGTGTTGAATTGCGTATTGATGGCAGATTTTGCATGGTCACCCATCATCAATCCACAAAATTGCAAGCCGGTTTTCTCAAATTTTCCAGTGCCATAATGGTAGAGTTTCACCTCACCATAGTTGTTTTTGAGATTGCTATTGTTTGTGTCTGCACCTAAATTGCACCATTCGCCTAGCACTGAATTACCCAAGAATCCTTCATGTCCCTTGTTGGAATACTGCATCAAAACACTATTGTTCACCTCTCCTCCTACCTTACAGTGATTGCCTATGGTAGTAGCACCATAAATTTTGCTACCCATATTGAGCGTTGCATTGTCACACAAGGCAAGGCTACCGCGGATGAGACAGCCTTCGAGTACTTTGGCGTTTTTGCCAATATATATATAGCCTTTGTCTGAATTGAGAACGCTATACTCTACATAGGCGCCTTCTTCTACAAAAACATTTTCCCCAACTACTCCATTGGTACTTGAAATTTCTGCAGATTTGCGACCAGAAGTCACCAGTGCATAATCCATTTCTATGGCCTGCGCGTTGTGCAGAAAGAAATCATAGGGTCTTTGCAGCCATACAAAATCTTCTTTCCATTGCACTTCCGAATTGAAATTACGCTTTTCAAAATCTTCCTGCGTACCGTGAAATGCGATGAGTGTTTCTTCATGCATCAGCGCACTTCCCTGT
This sequence comes from Weeksellaceae bacterium, assembly GCA_030535475.1. GTDB lineage: Bacteria > Bacteroidota > Bacteroidia > Flavobacteriales > Weeksellaceae > JAUNRT01. Next base: position 19,980 of record JAUNRT010000010.1, read on the forward strand.
GTGAGTTTGAGGATTTGCTCTCGCAAGCTGCTGTCCGGCAATATTGTGGCGCGTATATAAAGGTTTTCATCTTCAACAACACCGGAAAATCTTTCTTGCAAATATGACTCAGCGCTATGACTCACGGGATGCTGTGCCCACCTCTCCCATCTTTCTTTGAAAGTGAGAATGCCTATGCGCAATTCCCCAACGGGTCGCATGAAGCTGAGCGGTAACAAACTCAAATGTTCGGAATCATGGAACAGGATGATATTCATAGAGCAAATTTGATGGTAAAGGTAATCAATAGCGCTATATGTGGCAAAACCGCTAAAGCTAGATAATGGGCGAACACAATAGTTGTAGCAAAATTTTCATGAAATTAGAGAAAATACATTGATCCGAAAATATTCTAGGAAAAATTTGTGGAACCTGATATTGTTCTCCTTACTTAAACCGCGCTCCTTTCTTGATGCTATTGGAGAGATATTAGCACTCCTATGCTTTACATTTTGTTTTCATACCAATGTCAAAACCATTCTTACCAACCAATAGAAAACCGGATGAAAAGGCTGAAAAATTCTGCTCAAAAGGCGTGGATGCGATCACCGCGGCAGGTGGTAGGCGAAAAGCGCGCAAAGGACTGTGGCTCTTGCAAAATGTGAGCTAAAAGGGATTGATGAGGTACGAAGAAAAACCTTTTTGCCACAATTTTGCAGCCACAGGACTGCGTACTTGTAGCCGTACACCGACCCTTTTTTGGGCAATGATTCTGATGTCAATAAAAACTCTGAAAGAGGCATTAAACAGGATACTTAATAAGAAGCTATTCCCGAAAATTGCCCAAAAAAGGGGGCCGCCCAAATAATAAAAAGAAAGAAAAAGAAAGGGATTATTGTAAATTTCTTGCTGATTTCAGGCACAAAAAAAGCTCCCCGCAGGGAGCTAAAAAATTACTTATTATGAGAAAATTTACGACTTCTGAAATTTCTTGTACTTGTTCATGAACTTATCTACACGTCCGGCCGTGTCTACAAGCTTCATCTTACCAGTATAGAAAGGGTGAGAAGTGCTGCTGATCTCTAGCTTGATCAAAGGATATTCAACACCGTCGATTTCAATAGTTTCTTTTGAATTGGCAGTGGAGCGAGTGATCCAAGTCTCCTCGTTGCTCATGTCTTTGAAAGCCACCAATCTGTAGTTTGCCGGATGTATGTCTTTTTTCATGATTTATCTTACTGTTTTGGCCTGCAAAGATATAACTTATTTTTTAATCTACCAATAGTTTTTTATGATTAACTTTGGGCTTCCCAAAAATTGTGATTTTTATGCCTTCTATTCCCTATAAATCTCCTCTTCTATTGATGGCCGCCTTGCTGGTATTTGCCTTATGCACAACGGGTTGCCGCAAAGATATGCATTTTCAGGATTTGCAACATAGCCTGCGCTTCTCTGCGGATACGTTGTTTTTGGATACTATTGCCGCACGTACTAATTCTGAGACTTTTGTGCTCAAAGCCTTTAATGACCGTGATGAGGATGTGAATATTCCCAGCATACGCCTGGGGCAAGGCGCTGAGAGTAAGTATAGGCTCAATGTGGATGGACGCGCTGGCTTTGAGTTTTATGACACACCGCTCAGAGCCCGCGACAGCCTCACGATTTTCTTGTCTGTAGTGGCTACAGAAAACCCGCAAGAACCTCTATATGAAGATTTTATAGAGTTTTCCGGAGCTGCCCAACAAAAGGTGATGCTATACACCATGTTGCAGCCTGCAGAGTATTTCGTAGCGCCTAATGATGCTGATTTTCTGGAACTTACAGGGAATACTGTGTGGGATGCTGGGACGGTGAAAGTGATTTTTGGCAAATTGCGCGTACCACAAGGTCAGCAATTGCAGATAGATGCCGGCACACGTGTATATATGCACCGCCATGCTTCTATAGAAGTGGCAGAGGATGCTACTCTCCAAATCAATGGCACGCTGCAAAATCCGGTAAATATTCGTGGGCTACGCCATGCTACACGCTATGACTCGCTGCCCAAGCAGTGGAGACACATTGAGCTCTTGCCCAATGCCTCAGCGCACATACAGTATGCTGATATAAAAGGTGGTGAGACAGCGCTGATCATGCGCCCGGGATCCTCGGCAGAGATACACAATGTCAGAATTTTCAACTTTGCACACTCTGGCATACATGCGTTTAATGCTGCTATACAGGCCAGCAATGTGATGATAAGCCACGCCGGCGACGCTTGTCTGAATATTGAAGGTGGCGGCACGTATGATTTTAACCACTCTACATTTGCCAATGTGTGGCCGGTGAGTCTTGTAGGCATCAATGGTCCTGCGATACCCGCGTATTTGGCTGATTATTACACAGAAAATGGCAACACGGTAGAAAACGTATTTACCAATACTCGATTCACAAATTCTATATTCTATGGCAGATATAGCAATGGTGTTTACCTAGACTTGCATCAGCCGGCAGGTTCCGCAATCCATTTTGACAATTGCCTTATCAAAAACACGGATACGCAGTTGCTAGACATTGCACAATCTGCCCTATTCCAGAATTGCATTACCGGCAATCCGTTTTTTGAAGCGGCTACTTTGGCAGAAAACAACCTGAGATTATTAGAAGATTCGCCAGCCAGAAATGCGGGAAGTCAGCTCTTTGCGCAGAATGCAGCGTATGACTTCTTTGGCACGCCGCGCACTGCCACTCCAGATATGGGTGCTATAGAGAATCAATAAATTGGTGTTTACTCAACTGCAAGTATTTGTTACAATGTGATCGGGTTTAGCCTTATTCGAGCAAAATCTTTTAGCTATCTGAGCCAATTATTTCGCACGTTCTCGTAAATATGTAAAGGTTAAATCAATTTTTGATGATTTTTGTTTATATTTGATAAGAATATGTTATTTCCTTGTCACATCTAGCATAGCATCATCAAAAACCCTATACGTTTATGAGAATAGCATTTACCTTCGCATTGGTTTTTCTGATCCTTAACTGCTCATCCCAGCAAATCACAAGCGTTTTAGATCCCCGGAATGAGAAATATTGTAAAAAATTATACGACAACAATTTCACGGAAATAGCCTTTGACAAATTTATAACTGTAAATGGTCAAGATAGCCTCATCATCACAGATGTTAGATACCATTGCGGCAACTCTTCCTTGTACACTCACAAGGCCATGTATGACAGGTATGGCAAGTGGCATAGAGCATTGTATGCGCAAAACAGAGAGCACCCTATACTCGTGTGGCAAAACGTGGATTTGCTATCCAACGGTAAGAGGTACACAGTGCTCACAGCCGGCTTAGAATCCATGAAACACATGTATTCATCTGTGATGGTGTTGGATGAAAATGAACAAGATATCTTGGGTCAAAACACGGATGAGAGAAAAATGATAGTCAATCACTTTGGCAATTTGATCAGAAAAAACTCAGAGAAAAATCGAAGCTTCTACGAAACCTATTGGCCGGAGGTTGACCCCGATAGATGGGAAGTGATATAAAGGCATCAATGAGGTAAAACCGATGAAAGGGAGCTGCTTTGATTTTATTTGGGCGGCTACGGTGTACGGCTATAAGTACGCAGTCTTTTGGCTACAAAAAATGTCGCAAAATCGGTTTTCCTTAATCTCTCAACCCGTTTTGCTCCTTTTTTGTAGAGCCAAAATCCTTTGCGGGCTTTCCGCCTCCCACCTGCCGCGGGCATCGCGCCTTGGTATATGCTTCAATTTATTACGCTTTCACATCCGGCCTTGCATTTATTCAAATTCAAAACAATCAATCATGCAAAAATGCGCCACGAGCTGTCTCAAAAAGTGAATAAGTGTAATATGAGAAAATACCATAAGTGGACAAGTATAAAATAGTGTCAAAACACTACATATAATGCTGAACGGAATAGAAGAACTTTTGGAAAAAAAAATTTGAAACATTCAGAAATGTTCATAAATTTGAGATATATGGCGCCGTTAGTCACCGCTACGGGATTTTTACATTGTCTCCGTTAATTTTTATACCTTCGGTAAAAATTCCTGTAGGAAACGAAATAAATCCGGCGGTTGTTGACGGTAACCTTACGACGACCTAAAATTTAATATGGCAAGAATTCCAATATCAGTTCAAAAATTTAAAACTGAACAGTACGACAAAACAGAGGTAGTGAAATACCTTTTTCTCATTGAAGACGGTAAAAAAAACTGGGACTTAACTTATCAATGTACAAGGGATGAACTTCTAAAGTTTAAAGACCAAATTGACAAAGTGTTAGCAGACACATCAACTGCTGAAATCCTAAGAGTTTCGGAGAAAGAAGCTGAAACCATTGACAAACATCATGATAATGATCCTTTGTGTAAAGGATGTCAATTCAAAATGACTCACAATTGTGTGACTTGTTTGTTAGAGTTGCAAAGTCCTCTTGAAAGAAAACTGTTTCTTGAACTGCGTAAAGCATACATTAGTTTCAATCATCAATATGCCCTAAACTGGAATGGACAGCAAATTTCATTGAGTGGCAAAAGCTACGACAATCCGACAAACAATTTCAAAGATGTTTTGACTGTGGCAGATTTTTATATTGAAAAACGCGGAGTTAGACTTTGCATTTATACAGATGGGCATACATATCATGAACGAACGGAGGAACAAGCACAACGAGATAGAAATATTGACAGAAAACTACAAGAGCTAGGTTTTCAAGTGTTACGTTATACAGGAAAAGAAGTAAATGAAGACACTCAAAAAATTGTCACTGATATCAAAAATTGGACAGAAAAAGGCTACCGCTAACAGCGTATTTGCAAAATTGCGGCAACAGGAAAAAGGCTGAGTTGCATATCTCTGTGGAGCATTAATAAAAGATTTGAGCTGCAGAACCCGAAGGCCGCCACTTCGCAAATACGTCCACGTTATCGGGCAGTGCAAAACACAGCCGAACACAAATATGACAATGAAATTTTTGCTGCATAAAGACATAATAAAAAATAAAGAATTTGCCATCGCACAAATGGCACATTTGGTTTTGCATTACATCCCGATAGCTATCGGTACCAACGCTTCGCAAATGCGAATCATTAGTGAACACCATAAAAAATTAATACCTTGGGAACAAAACCAAAAAAACCATTTTTTGCCAACGCTCCGCAGACAGACAACAATATGAGTACCGATAAAAATCAAAATCCTGAACAGATAGCCCGAGACAAAATCGATTTTATGTTGAAAGAAGCGGGCTGGATAGTTCAATCGAAAAATGAAGTGGACTTGGGAGCAAGCAAAGGTGTTGCCGTGAGAGAATATCAAGCTGCTTCGGGTTTTGCCGACTATGTGCTGTTTGTGGACAAAAAACCTGTGGGAATTATTGAAGCCAAAAAAGAAGACGAAGGATATAAACTCACCGCAGCAGAAGACCAATCCTTAGAATATGCGAACGCCAAACTGAAATACTTAGATAACGACCCTTTGCCTTTTGTGTTTGAAAGCACGGGAACAATCACCCGTTTCAGAGATACACGAGACCCAAAGCCAAGAGGACGAAATATTTTCTGGTTTTTCAAACCCGAAACATTGGCAGAATGGCTACAAAAAGACAAAAGTTTACGAAGTCGACTGTTAGATATTCCTGCTTTAAGTGAGGCAGGGCTTCGCCCTGCTCAAATTAAGGCGATTAAAAATTTAGAGCAATCATTTAAAAAGAACAGGCCCAAAGCCTTGATACAAATGGCAACGGGTGCAGGTAAAACTTTTACGGCAGCTACTTTTGTCTATCGTTTATTGGAACACGCCAAAGCCAAACGCATTCTGTTTTTGGTGGACACCAAAAATTTGGGTGAACAAGCCGAACAGGAGTTTATGGCTTTTCAACCCAACGACAGCAACCGCAAATTCACTGAGTTTTATAATGTGCAGCGTTTGACTTCAAGCTATATCGCTTCTGATAGTCAGGTATGTATTTCTACCATTCAAAGAATGTACGCCATATTGAAAGGCGAAGAATTAGACGAAGGTGCGGAAGATACCAACCCCAACGAATCGACTTGGATGGAGCAACAAAGAAATAAGAAACAGGCTATTCCAGTGGATTACAACCCAAAAGTTCCGATTGAGCAGTTTGATTTTATTGTGATTGACGAGTGCCACCGTTCTATTTACAACCTTTGGAAACAAGTCTTAGATTATTTTGATGCTTTCCTGATTGGCTTAACTGCCACACCCGACAAACGAACTTTTGGCTTTTTTGAGGAAAATGTAGTCAGCGAATACACTTACGAAGAATCGGTGATTGATGGTGTAAATGTGCCTTATGATGTGTATAATATCGAAACCGAAATTTCACAAAAAGGAAGCGTGATAAAAGCAGGTTGGTTTGTGGACAGGCGAGATAAACTCACCCGGAAAAACCGCTGGACACAAGAAGACGAAGACACCGAATATCAGAAAAACGAATTGGATAAAAAGGTGGTCAATCCAAGCCAAATCAGAAATATAATCAAAGAATATAGAAGAGCATTGCAAACCGAGATTTTCCCAAATCGTAGAGACGAGAACGGAGAATACGAAGTGCCTAAAACTTTGGTTTTTGCAAAAACCGACAGCCACGCGGACGATATAATCAAAATCATTCGGGAAGAATTTGACGAAGGAGACGACTTTTGTAAAAAATTGACTTACAAAATTCAGGAAGACCCAAAATCGGTATTGAACCGTTTCCGCAATTCCTATTATCCACGTATAGCCGTTACAGTAGATATGATTGCCACGGGTACAGATGTAAAACCGTTGGAAGTATTGCTCTTTATGCGTGATGTAAAAAGTATCAACTACTTTGAGCAAATGAAAGGCAGAGGCACACGCACCATCAACAAAGATGCTTTGCAAATGGTATCGAAAACCGCCAAAGCCAAAACACATTTTATTATTGTAGATGCCGTTGGTGTAACCAAATCCAAAAAAACTGATAGCCGACCTTTAGAACGCAAACCCACCGTGGCACTCAAAGACCTTTTGGGAGCCGTTACAATGGGTGTAGCCGAAGAAGATTTATTCCTTTCTTTGGCTAACCGCCTTATCCGTTTGGAAAAAGAAATCACCGACAAGGAAAAAGAAAAACTCTTGGAACATTCCAAAGGCAAAAACCTGAAACAGATCAGCAAAGAATTGCTATCGGCTTTTGATGAAGATGCCATTGAAGAAAAGGCAAAACCCATTATTGAAGAAATACCTGTGCAAGACCGCACTCCTGCTTTGATAGAACAAGCGAAAGAAACCGCACAAATGGAATTGATAGAAACGGCAGCTTCTACCTTCAACGGTAAGCTAAACGACTATATTGAAAAAGTGCGGATAGAACACGAGCAGATTATTGACAGCCACAATATCGACCAAGTAACCAAATCTGAATGGGACACGACTTCTGTGGAAAAGGCGAAGGAAATTGTAAAAGATTTTAGCGAGTACCTGCAAGCTAACCAAGATGAAATAAAGGCACTCACTATTTTTTACAAGCAACCTTACAACCGCAGAAACATAACTTTTAAAATGATAAAAGAAGTGTTTGACAAACTGAAATTGGAAAAACCAACCCTTGCCCCCGACTATGTATGGGCTGCGTATGCCCAACTGGAAGACGTGAAAAGCAAACAACCGGTGGACGAACTCACCGCTTTGGTTTCATTGATACGCAGGGCTTGTGGCATTGACGGCGAACTAAAACCTTTTGACAAAACCATTGACGACAATTTTAAAAAGTGGATTTTTAAACAAAATGCAGGACAGCACAACCGCTTTACACCCGAACAAATGGACTGGCTGCGTGAACTGAAAAACCACGTGATAAACAGCTACCACATAGAATTGGAAGACCTGGACTATACCCCATTTGACGAAAAAGGCGGACGAGGCAAAATGTACCAACTCTTTGGTGCTGAAATGACACAGATTATTGAAGAATTGAATGAGGTATTGGCAGCATAGTTTTGAACTATGATTTATATTGATTTAATGAACACTATGATTTAAAAAATGATTGACGAAAAATATAAATATTCAGAACTGACAGGCAAAATCATTGGTGCGGCTATGGAAGTGCATAAATATTTAGGCAATGGTTTCCAAGAGGTGGTTTATCAACGGGCTTTATCCATTGAGCTAAATATGCAAAATATAGCACACGAACGAGAAAAGGAAATGCCATTGCAATACAAGGGTTATGACATTGGAACCCGTAGAGTTGATTTTTTTGTGGATGAAAAAATAATGGTAGAAATAAAAGCCATTAAAGAACTGGAAGATGTACACCTTGCACAAGCTATCAATTATCTGGAAGCATACAATATGCAGATTGGCCTTCTCATTAATTTTGGAAATACCTCATTGCAATTCAAACGAGTAATGAAACCCAACCATCCAAAAAATCAAAGTCAATCAAATAATCATTTAAAATCATAGTTCAGACAAATGAGCAGCATAATGAGAGAAGATTGGAT
>JAUNRT010000010.1:28570-43159 GCA_030535475.1 Weeksellaceae bacterium
ATCATTTAAAATCATAGTTCAGACAAATGAGCAGCATAATGAGAGAAGATTGGATTGAAGTTGAATTGGGTGAGTTATTGGAAATCGAAAGAGGAGGCTCACCAAGACCAATAAAAGAGTTCATCACAAATGAAGAAGATGGTATCAACTGGATAAAAATTGGTGATACAAAGGGCACTTCTAAATTCATAAATGGAAGCGAGCAAAAGATAAAGCCATCAGGTTTAAAACATTCTCGAATGGTTTATCCAAATGATTTTATTTTATCAAATTCTATGAGTTTCGGAAGACCATATATTATGAATGTTAAAGGTGCAATACATGACGGTTGGTTGGTATTACGAGATATTCACAATGTCTTGAATAAGGATTTTTTATATTATACACTAAGTTCCCTAAATGTATATAAACAATTTAATGAGTTAGCAACGGGTTCTACTGTTAAAAATCTGAATATTGGCTTAGTACAAAAAGTTAAAATTATTTTAAGGCCAAAATCTGAACAATCCGCAATTGCTAATAAAATCGAAGCCCTATTTTCTGATTTAGACAGCGGCATAACCCATTTGAAAAAAGCACAAGAGCAATTAAAAATATACCGACAGGCGGTTTTGAAAAAGGCGTTTGAGGGCGGGTTTACAATTACGAATGAGGAGCCAATTGTCAATGACGAATTACGAATTACGAATGAGAGAAATCAAAGTAATCACACCAATCAAAAAAATCACAGTTCAGACAACTTGCCGAAAGGGTGGAAATGGGTGAAGATTTCGGACGTGTGTGATATGAAAGCTGGATCTTTCGTAAAAGCAAACGAAATAAATTCAGAATTTGAAAATGAATTATTCCCCTGTTATGGTGGAAACGGACTTAGAGGTTATGTGAAATCTTCAACCCATGAAGGACTATTTCCTTTAGTAGGAAGACAAGGAGCATTATGTGGAAATGTACATTTAGTTAATGGAAAATTCCACGCAACAGAACACGCTGTTGTTGTATCTGTCAAAAAGGAAATAGATATAAAGTGTCTGTATTATAAACTTGTTGAAATGAAATTAAATCAATATTCAACAGGTACAGCTCAACCTGGACTATCTGTGAATAAAATACTTCCGATTGAAATAATTTATCCAAGTTCTACCCAAGAACAAACCCAAATCGTTCAAGAAATCGAAAGCCGCTTATCCGTATCTGATAATTTGGAATTCGTAATTCGTAATTCCATCGAGAAGGCAGAAGCCCTTCGCCAAAGCATACTAAAAAAAGCCTTTGAGGGCAAGCTACTCAGTCAAGAAGAAATAGAGCAATGCAAACAAGCCGCAGATTACGAACCTGCCAGCGAATTGCTCAAAAAATTACAAGCCGAGAAATTGGAAAAAGAACAAGAGAAGAAGAAAAAACCAAGCGTTAAAAAGAAAAGCAAGTAATAATGTCAGAATCAGCAATTGTATCAAAAGTGTGGAATTTCGCCAACGTCCTTAGAGATGATGGTGTGGGTTATGGTGATTATTTAGAGCAAATTACCTATTTGCTTTTCCTTAAAATGGCAGATGAACTCAACAAGCCACCCTACAACAAAGGACTGAAATTCCCCAAACTCAAAAACTCCAAAGGAGAGGAATATCCTGATGCGGAAACCTGCGACTGGCAAACCCTTTCGCAAAAAAGAGGTTTGGAATTAGAAACATTTTACAACCAAATGCTACGTAGTTTAGGAAGTGAAAAAGGCACTTTGGGGCAAATATTCGTAAAAAGCCAAAACAAAATTCAAGACCCTGCCAAGCTCTTAAAAATCATTGATATGATTGACAAAGAACAATGGAACTTAATGGGAACAGACATAAAAGGAAAAATTTACGAAGGCTTGCTTGAGAAAAATGCCGAAGACACCAAAAGCGGTGCAGGACAATATTTTACGCCACGTTCTTTAATTAAAACAATGGTAGCTTGTCTTCGTCCCAAACCAATGAAAACCATTATTGACCCAGCTTGTGGTACAGGTGGTTTCTTTTTGGCGGTTTATGATTTCATCAAAGCGCAAGACTTAAACCAAGAAGAAAAAGAGTTTTTGAAAAACAAAACCTTTCACGGAAACGAAATTGTAGCCAATACCCGCAGAATGTGTTTGATGAATATGTTTCTGCACAACATTGGCGAAATAGATGGTGAACCTTTGATTTCTTCGGCAGATGCTTTGGTGTCTGACAATGGCAAGCGCTACGATTATGTGTTAGCCAATCCGCCATTTGGTAAAAAAAGCAGTATGACCATTACCAACGAAGAAGGCAAACAAGAAAAGCAAGACTACATTATCAATCGTCAGGACTTTGTGGCAACCACCGCCAACAAACAACTGAACTTTGTGCAACACATAAAAACGCTTTTAAAAACGACAGGCGAAGCAGCCGTTGTGTTGCCTGACAATGTGTTGTTTGAAGGTGGTGCAGGCGAAACGGTGCGTAAAGAATTGCTCAAAACAACTGACTTACATACCATTTTACGACTACCGACTGGAATTTTCTATGCACAAGGCGTAAAAGCAAATGTGTTGTTTTTTGACAACAAACCTGCTTCCAAAGACCCTTGCACAAAAGAAGTTTGGATTTATGATTACCGCAGTAACATTAGGCATACGCTAAAGAAAAACCCTTTGCATTTTGACCATTTGCAGGACTTTATAAAATGCTACAATCCAGAAAACAGAAACAAAAGAACGGAAACGTGGAACGAGGCAAATCCTGAAGGACGTTGGAGGAAATTCACATACAATGAAATCATAGAACGAGACAAAACCAATTTAGACATATTTTGGATTAAGGACAAAAGTTTAACCGACTTGGACAACTTACCTGACCCTGATGTTTTAGCAAATGAAATCATTGAAAACATTGAAGCAGGACTAAACAGTTTTAAAGAAATAATGGAGACAATAAACGTAGAGGAATAGCCAACGCAGTAGTCAAGAAATTACTCACGGAAAATTTATTTTTATTGGTGTTCGTGAACCGCAAGCGGTTTGGTTTGTCGCACAAGCCCACGCTAAATCCAAAACTAGCCAAAGGGCTTGCCTACTCCACCGCACCGACTGAAGACAATGCAGCAAAAAATGAAAATAACGACAGACGAAAAAGAGTACCGAACCGATAAAAGAGGTTTTATAAAATTGCGGGTTAAGTGTTTCTATGACAGTGAATTGCAAGGTTAAATAATCGTTTTCCAAATAGACATTGGTACTGAAAATCCGCCACTTCGCAAAGCCTAGAACCGCGATGTCGCGCCATAAGGCGCCGCTACCTGTCCCGTTGGTACAGGATCTAACTAAGTATTTATTACATTTCCTCCGTAAATTTTTATACCTTCGGTTAATCTAAAACTTCCGATGGAAACATCATAAATACGGCAGTCGTTTTAGCCAACGGTAGAAAAACCTACACAACAATGAAAATTCCGACAATACACGGATATATTGACAGAAGAATTTTAATCAACTTTACAACTAAACCAAAAACAATAAAAAAAATTATTCCATCTCCATTTAAACCAAAAATCTATAAAGACAAAGCGATTGTGGGTATTTGTCTAATCAGGCTTAAACACATTAAACCCAAAGGACTTCCTGACTTTATAGGCGTACATTCTGAAAATGGCGCACACAGAATTGCAGTAGAATGGGACGAAAACGGAGAAACGAAATCTGGAGTTTACATTCCTCGCAGAGACACTTCTCTTAAACTAAACACACTTGTCGGTGGACGAATATTTCCAGGGAGACATTATTACGCAAAATTCAACGTGCAAGAGAATAAGGGAAATTATCATATTGACTTTAAAAGCTCTGACGACACAGAACTTTTTATTGATGCCACCGAGACAAAATTATTTAACGACAATTCAATTTTTGAAACACTTAGTATTGCTTCGGACTTTTTTGAAAACGGCGACCTTGGTTATTCGCCAAACAAAGACAAATTTGACGGACTTAGACTAAAAGCTTACAACTGGGAAGTTCGACCTCTTGAAGTTAACCATGTAAAATCAAGCTTTTTTGAGAACGAAGAAATTTTTCCAAAAGGTTCGGTGACATTTGATAACGCATTATTAATGACAAATATTGAACACGAATGGAAAAGCGAAATAGACAAATAGCCACTGGCTATTTCAATTAAGTATCCGTTGGATGCGCAGTACCAACATTTACCCGAGCAATGCAAATTGATGAACACCAAAAAAAAATAAAAATTCTGTGAATAAAACTTCGGTTTTCTTTTTTACTTTAGTCAATTGAAAAAGTATGCACAAGGCTCGAAAGGAATTGTCTCGATAGCTATCTGGATTAGTTAAATTTTACTCTCCCTTCGCAAATACTTTTTCCAACTCCACGCCATAAGCCACCTCTACCTGTCCCCTTAGTACCGGATCTACCTACGAATTTATTAAATTTCGTTCGTGAATTTTTATACCTTCGGTAAAAATTTCCAAAGGAAAGGTAATAATTCCGGCGGTCCTTATATGCAATGCTTTCAAAAATCTGCCCCAAAACAAGATTAACATATGAGATTTAATGAAGATTTACAAAAACTATTACCACTTGGATATTTATTCCTTGTTGTCCTTGGAATAATTAAAGAGAGTGTTTTTTATCACCAAATTGGGTTAAACATTTTGAAATATTCAAATATAATGGACATTTTGATTAGTCCGATTGCTGATTTAACCGTCCACCCTAGTATTTTAGTGAGTGTTATCATATTTGTTTCTGTGCTTTCTTTGGCGATTTACTTTCTTTCCAAAAATCACAAAAAAGAATGGGTAAGAAAAATTACAGGTTCCAAAAAATCCTTAACAGAATTATCTGAAGAAGAAGTAAAATCCTATTTTGGAAAAAAACTTGTTACAATACTTGCAATCGGTTTGTTATCATTTTTTCTTGGTATTGGACTTGGAAATGGAAAAAAGGTTTCTGAAAAAATTTCAAATAATGAATTAGAATATGATTACAAGATAACTTATAATACAAAAGAAACTATTGAGGTATTTTTGATTGGTTCTAACAGCTCAAACTATTTTTATGTTGAAAAAGGAAGTAAAAATGTCAAAATTTCTCCAATAGCAGCGATTAAAAAAATCGAATTAATTAATACGGAGAACTAAATGAACCAGTAAAAGTTGCAAAACGCCCAATTTCTTCAATTTTCAGTAAGAAATGAACTCCCATCAAACGAATTAAGAGAACTTTAATTTTTTATCAAGTTTAGTATTTCAAGTTTTAGGTTGACCTTAGCTGAAGTTATCAGCTTACCAATGAGGCCGTTTAGAAACTACCGGAAAATCCCTATCAGTAAAGGCCTAATTTGGGTGTTGCTTTTTGGCTTCCTCTAATCCTATCCAATTCTATCTATTTCCTAGTGAACAATTTGTGTAAGTTGTCAATAGGATAATCGAAGTATTTATGAGGCGCAGCCGATTGGAATTTATAGTTTTTGGGATTTTCTAAAGTTGTACTTCAAAACACTTCTCACATAACTGGTTTTCAGCATATTACTATTAACTAAGGTGCGATGTATGTACGTGATCTTACTTCTATAATGCAGATCGGAACGCGGCAGGTGGGAGGCGGCTACCCCGCAAGGGTTTTTGGCTCTTGCAAAATGTGAGCGCAAAGGGGTTGTAGTGGCTACGGAAAACCCTTTGCGCCACTATTTTGCAGCCAAAAAACCGCGGAGTAATAGCCGTACACCGACCCTTTTCCGGGCAATTGCAAAAATAGAAATGAAGTTTTCTGACGTTTTTTCAAGAAGAACTAAGGTTTGAAGTTTGGACGTGATTTGCCCGGAAAAGGGTGCCGCCCAAATCAAAAAAATTAAATAAATGATCTTTGGGAAATAACTGCTACTTCTCTTATTGCATGAAAAAACCGCTCTCTGGTGCTGTTGCCATGGAGAGCGGTTTTGGGTATTTTGTGCTATTTACTCTTACAACGCCGGGCTCAATGCAGCCTCTAGCTCGGCTACGTAGCGCTCTGCATCCAAAGCGGCCATGCACCCGCTGCCTGCTGCTGTAACAGCCTGTCTGTAGATATGATCCTGAACGTCGCCGCAGGCAAAAACGCCCGGCACGTTGGTATGTGTGGTCTTGTCTCTGGTGAGTAGGTAGCCGTTGGCATCCATGTCTAGCATGCCCACAAATAGATCTGTATTGGGTTTGTGGCCAATGGCTATGAACACGCCATCTACTTGAAGCTGAGACTGTTGCTCTGTTTGGTTGTTGTATATTATAGCTTTTTCTACTACGCCGTCACCTTCTAGCCCTATCAACTCATGGTTGTACATGAGCTCAAGGTTTGGAGTTTTGAATACACGCTCTTGCATGACTTTGGAGGCGCGCATCTCTTCTTTGCGCACTAGTAGGTAAACTTTTCTACAAAGTTTGGCCAAATAGGTGGCTTCTTCTGCGGCTGTGTCGCCACCGCCAATCACGGCTACATCCTTGCCACGGTAGAAAAATCCGTCACAGGTCGCGCATGCAGACACGCCGCTACCAGCGTATTTGGTCTCGTCTTCCAGGCCTAAATATTTGGCGGATGCTCCGGTGGAGATGATGATGGAGCGTGTAGAGAATTCTTGCCCATTGGCTGTGCGCACCTTGTGTATGTGCTGGCCACTCTTGTCAAACTCTACTTGGGTAACCATATCAAATATAACTTGTGTGCCAAAACGCTCTGCTTGTTGCTGCAACTCTACCATCATTTCCGGGCCTGTGATACCATTGGGATAGCCGGGGAAGTTTTCTACCTCTGTGGTGGTAGTGAGCTGGCCGCCAGGTTGCATGCCTGTGATGATGATGGGCTCCATATTGGCTCGTGCAGCATAAATAGCGGCTGTGTAGCCTGCCGGTCCTGAGCCTATGATGATGGTTTGATGTATTTTGTTTTCAACGTTTTGAGACATAGAATAATCTTTTAAACTACAAATTTACGAATTTTTGACTAATTTTTATGGCTTAGGGGTTAGGTGTTTGGTGTAATTTACATGGTATTTCTGTCGGATTTTATGCAGATTGTTTGTATTTTTGCAGCTTCTACTTACAGAATTTTTTATGAGAAAAGAAATATTGGATGCCGTGATTGCGCATCAGACCAAGCTGATTGAAAATATAAAGTTTGCCATAGACACTATGGATACTACTACAGACCTGGATGAACAGGATACTATAGATATGGATGATCTCTCTAGACAGTCTGACCTGCAGGAAGATAAGATGAAAATGCAGGAAAAATTGACTTTTGAGCAATCTGAACTGCGATATGTGCGCAATTTCCTGACTATTGACAGCATGGAAGAATTTGATAAAGGTGCTGTGGTGGAAACTGATAAGGCTATATTCCTAGTAGGGTTTGCCTTCACTCCTATTGCACATGGCAAGAAAAAAATATTTGGTATCTCTGCCAACGCACCGGTTTTTAAAAATAATCTGGGTAAAAAGCAAGGCGATTCTCTGCAACTGGGCGAGGTGTCTCATACTATTGAGGCGATTTACTAAATCTGTATTGATTTTGGATGCCAAAAAAAATAATAACCGGAGCTTGTGCTCTGATTTTTTTTTGTTGATGTTGTTTTCTGTAAATAGCATGGAAATAGGTAGATATATAGTATTTTTGGGGAAAATAGTGTTCTGATAATGCGGAGTGGCTATGGGTGATGTTATGATAGATTTTATAGGTATAGGTGCGCAAAAGGCAGGTACTACTTGGCTGTACAAAAATCTGGAAGCCATGCCGCAGTTTTCGCTGCCTAGCATGAAAGAGATTCACTACTTTGACCGCGCGGTGAACTATCCGTCTCCGGATATGTTGCGGGAACCCAAGGCAATGAAAAAGATTTTTAGCCCATATTGGGCTCAAAAGTTTGGCAGAAAAATGTATGCTGCGGCCAAAAAGTCTGATTGGGATGAGATGAAATGGCTGGCAAATTCATGGTTTTCCAACATAGATGATGATTGGTATCTTTCAATTTTTGAAAATCTGGAAGGCATAAAAGGGGAAATCACGCCCAGCTACTCTATGCTTGAGCGCCATGATATTGAAAAAATGTATGCCGTGGCACCGCAGGCTAAGCTGATATTGATGCTACGAAATCCGGTGGATAGAGCGTGGTCTCATTACCGGTTTCACAAAGGTAAAGGACAATATGCTATGCAACATGAGGAAATCATGGCATTTATGAAAAATGATGCGCAGCGTAGGCGCTCAGATTTCCGCACTGTGATTGAAAATTACTATTCTGTATATCCTGCCAACCAGATTTTGATTGGCTTCTATGATGCCATAAAACATCAACCCAAAGCCTTGCTCACAGAGATTGTACAATTTCTCGGTGGTGACCCCAAAGAAATTGAAGCATATTGCACATTGGAAAGAAAAATAAATGTGTCTAAAGCTGTAGCCTGTCCGGTTGAAGTGCGAAAGGAATTGGTAGATATGTACAGTGATGCTGTGCGTGATTTGGCGGAGAATTTTGATGGGTATTTTAGCTATTGGCAGTGTGTGAATGAAAATATTGAGGGGACAATTGACCCAAAAAATTTGTCTCCGGTTTTGAAACTGAATACCGCGCCGAGCTTTAAATAACCGGTGGATTTTAGGATTTAGCCTGCATTTTCACAAATACCTCTTTATCTCTGCGCGCTGGAATGCTAAGCGGGCTGGGTGACATTGTGCGTATGTGAAACAGTGTTTGAAAAAGCTTTTGATACTCTTCCACGCTTCCACCAAATGGTGGCCCATCATCATCAAAACTTCGATTGAAAAGCAGCCCAACCAAAACTCCGTTTGGTCGTAATATACTATGCGCTTGCTGCACATATTCTTGCCTGCGGCTGGGGTGCAAAGCGCAAAAAAAGGTTTGCTCTACGAGGTAATCATACTGCTGATCTATGGCAAAGAAATCTCCGTGAACGATTTTGATGGAGGGATTTTGTCCAAATTTGTTTTGAAGCCTAATTACCGCCTCAGCAGAAATATCTACTAGTGTAATGTTTTTGAAACCCATATTTGCCAATGATGTTGCTTCATACGCATTGCCACAACCCGGGATCAGTATTGCAGCACTCTTGTCTATTTCCTGCGCAAAAAATTCTGTAATTGCCGGTGATGCATGTCCTATATCCCAACCTGTTTTACCCTCTTTCCAGCGCGTATCCCAATATTCACTATCCAATTTTTGTGGCATTGTTCAAGTTTTAGCTTTGAAGTTTAGCCCCGAAAGAAAGATCACCCGCATCGCCAAGACCAGGGATTATGTATCCTTTTTCATTCAAGCTACTGTCTATGTCTGCACACCACAAAACAGCGTCAGGAAAGTGTTGTTGAAAAAAGTCTATGCCTTGCTGTGCGGCAATGGCACACACCACATGCACCACAGAAGGTGTACCCAAGGCCATCATTTCTTCTAAAGCAGATACCAGAGATGCGCCCGTTGCCAACATAGGGTCTGTGACTATCAATGGTCTGCCGGCAATGTTTGGAGAAGTGAAATAGTTTTGCTTTATGGTAAATTCTGTAGCATCTGTATGGTGGCGATAAGCGCCCACAAATCCACTATCCGCTTTGTCAAAATAGTTGAGTACGCCCTGAAAGAGTGGAATGCCCGCTCGCAAAATGGTCATTACCACGGGTTGCTGAGCCAACTGTTTTGCTGCTTTTACACCCAAAGGAGTTTTGATTTCCACCGCTTCGGTGGGCAAAGTTTTGCTTATTTCCAAAGCAGCAATTTCACCAATTCTCTCAAGATTTCTGCGAAAGTTGAGCCGGTTTGATTGGAAATCTACATTGCGCAACTCATTCACATACTCGTGTAAAAGTGAAAATTCGCCGGATAGATTGTGCAGGTTTTTCATAAAGAGGTATTTGAGGTTTCAAGTTTTTTTAAGTGATCTTCAGTTATGAACAGGTTGTAGAGTAAAACCCATTTTGTGTGAAAAATCTATGGCGTCTTTTGTGTCGTCAAATTGCAAAACAGGTATGCCAAGCGCCGCCACTTGTTCCAGCGTTTGAATTACCTTGGTATAATTGCTTTTTTTCTTGTTTCTGATCATCACAGAAAGTATTCTATTGGGAAATTCTTGTGCAATATCGTGGTATATATAAGGATCTTGCTGTGTGTTGTCACCAATTAGTATGAAATTCTGATCCGGAAATGTTTCCAGAAGTTGTTTTATGCGTACCAATTTCCCTTCATGACCGGTTTTTCCCGTTTTGAAAAAGCTGCGAAGCTGTTTCAAGTCATTGAGCATAAAAATACCTTCCGGCAATCCATGCTGGTGAAACACTGTTTTCAAATAATCATAGAGGTTCCACTCACTGCTGCTTACATAGAAAAAAGCGTCTTGTTCCAAGCCCTGAGTTTGTGTTTCGGCCAGTTGCATATACCATTCTACCGTTTTGTGAAACAATTTGCGCTGCGTTGGGTGATTGCCCAGAAGCTCATACAATCGGCGAAATATGGTGGCGCTATATGATTTCATCACAGTATCATCTATGTCAGAAATTATGGAATGCGTCGTAGGCTGAGCTATTAGGATTTTACCCTCACCTATGTTGTCAATATCATCTGCAGAAGTTGCATTTCCGCATACCCGCACCGCTTGCCAGCCATATTCTATGTGATCCGGTGGGTCAAACTGAAATTTGAACCATCCATTTTCATCAGAGGTTGTGTGATATTTGTTGCCAAAAAGATCCAACTCCAAGTGTACGTTGGCCATTGGTTTTACCATAAACAAGCTCAGCAATGACCTTAAATGATTGAAAAAGCCTGAAGATTCTTCAGAAAATTGGTGAGGTTTGCTCTCAAAGACATGGCCAAACACCAAAACATTGGTTCTACTCCCAAAGCCATGATAAATCTTAATGTACATGTAACATTATTTTCTATAATTTTGCTTAAATCACTCTCCAATGGCTGCCCGTAATATATTGTTTGTTGTAAACAGAGGCTCCGGAAACAAAGATACAGATTGTGAATCACAAATCCGTAACCAACTTTCTGATCAAGCGCACATCAATTTTGATATTTTCTATCCAGAATGGGATCATAATCCTAATGAGCAATTACAGCAACGCATAGTACAAGGACAATTTGATACCGTGGTAGCATCCGGAGGCGATGGCACAGTGCGTTTTGTCGCCAAAAACATCTATGGCAAGCAGCTGAAAATGGGGATTTTACCTACAGGAAGCGCCAATGGCTTGGCCAAAAACCTCAACCTTCCCTTGAAATTCAAAGAAGCATTGCAAGTCATCACAGAAGGCTCTGTGATGCCCATGTCATCCATCACAGTCAACAATGAGTTTTGCATCCATCTTGCAGACATTGGGCTCAACGCCGCTATTGTCAAGCGTTTTGAAGAGCAGAAAAGACGTGGAATTGTGGGCTACGCACAGGCTTTTCTCAACGTATTTTTCAAGCAGGCCAAGGTGCATGGCCAGATCATAGCAGATGGGCAGCGCATGAGCACCATGTTCTACATGTTGGTCTTCTGCAACGGCACCGGCTATGGCACGGGATTGTCCATAAACCCTTTGGGCAAGTTATATGACCATAAATTTGAAGTAGTAAGCGTAGAAAAACTGGATTTCATGGAAGCCATGCGCTTGTATTGGGGTCAAGACAAGCCAAGCCCTGTAGCCGCAACTATTACGTCTTGCAGAGAAGTTTCCGTGCATTTAGCACGCCCCGTACACTTGCAAGTAGATGGTGAGTACCTCAAAAAAACTAGAGTAGTGAAAGCCTATTTCAACGATCTTTTTATTGAAACCTATGTGCCACATTCAAGCGTCACCAATGAGCAAAACCCGGATTCTAAGTAAAAATATACTTCTCACCGGTGGTGCCGGTTTCATAGGCAGCTCTCTATTGCAGCAACTTCTACAGCAAGATTGTCAAATTATAGTTTTAGACAATTTCGACGACTTCTATAGCTACAAAACCAAGCTGCAAAATCTCTACAGTGCTTTGGGTCAAAAACGGCAATTTGCTTACACACAGCATAAAGACCAAGACATTAAATGCGCTATCCAAGAGCTGAATCATGACAAGTGCAGCATCATCTTTGGTGACATCCGTGACCCTCAGCTCACAAAGCAAATTTTCAGAGATTATGGCATAGACCTCGTCATCCATTTAGCCGCTTTGGCTGGCGTAAGACCCTCTATTGCAGAGCCTCAGCGCTACTATGACGTCAACGTAGCCGGCACACTTCAACTCTTGGAAAATTGCAAAGAATTCAAAGTCAGCAAGTTTATATGTGCCTCATCCTCATCAGTTTACGGTAACAATCGCAAAACACCATTTTCTGAGTCAGATCCGGTTGATTTCCCAATTTCACCCTATGCTTCTACCAAAAAAGCTGCAGAAGTTCTGAGTCATGTGTATTATAAATTGTACAATATTAATCAATTACATCTTCGTTTTTTCACAGTTTACGGGCCAAAACAGCGCCCGGATCTTGCCATTCATAAGTTCACCCACCTCATCTCTCAAGGTGAGCCTATCACCCAATTTGGTGACGGCAATAGCGGCCGAGATTACACCTACATCGCAGACATTTTGCATGGTTTGCTATCAGCCATCCACTACTTGGAAAACACAGAAACATGCTATGAAATCATAAATTTGGGCGAAAGTCGGGTCATAACGCTCAAGCAAATGATTACTGCCACAGAAAAAGCCCTACAGCGCACAGCCAATATCCAATTCCTACCCATGCAGCCGGGCGACGTCGACCTCACCTTTGCAGACATCAGCAAGGCTCAAAAACTCCTCAATTATCGCCCACAATGGCATTTTGAGGACGGTTTAGCAAAGTTTGTTGAGTGGTACAAATTGCAAAACTCAGACAGCGAATAGCAGGTTTTTTTTTGATTATTTGGGAGACTCCCAAACCATTCCGGCAAAGCCTACATGGTTTGGGACCGGGCTTTCGACTTGTATCTTGTTTGCCTGTGCCTGCAAAACCAGTCTTTGCCAGCACACTCTCCCGGATGAGCCGGGACCCGGTACTGGCAGAGACGGTTTTGCAAAAAGGCACAGGCTGCACAAGGATATCGTCTCAATCCCTGTCTCAGCCCGCATCTAGCGTACTATGAGAAAATTGACAATCTCACATCCGCAATTCGTTTATAGGAAATTAAAATAATAATGTTCAATTAATGAAACATTACATTTTATCTCTCTTATTTCAAATTATAAATCTCAGAAGCCTGGCGCATCAATTCTTCTTGGTGATCTGGATGGGCAATAGAGATCAAGAGATGCACTCTTTCTCTGATATTCTTTGCAAAAAGATCTACAACACCGTACTCTGTGGCAATATAGTGCACGTGAGCGCGTGTGGTTGTCACACCTGCACCATGATGCAGCTGTGGTACAATTTTGCTTATTCCGCCGGAGGTTATAGAAGGCATAGCAATAATGGGTTTTCCTCCTTCAGATAATGATGCACCTCTTATGAAATCCATTTGACCACCCACCCCAGAATACTGTCTGCTGCCTATCGTGTCAGCACATATCTGGCCGGTGAGGTCTATTTCTATTGCACTGTTTATGGCAGTGACTTTCGGGTTGCGACGTATGATTGCAGTATCATTGGTATAGCCGGCTTCTTTGAAATGAACCATCGGATTCTCAGCACAGAAATCATACAAAGCCTGGCTTCCTAAAGCAAAACAGCTCACAATTTTGCCTGTTTTTATTTCTTTCTCCTCACCTGTAATTACCCCTTTTTCTACCAAGGGAAGCACTCCATCAGAAAACATCTCTGTGTGTATGCCAAGTCTTTTGTGATTGGTTAGATTCTTCAGCACCACGTTAGGTATTCCTCCAATCCCCATCTGTAGAGTAGCTCCATCTTCTATCAATTCTGCTACATTTTTACCAATTGCTTCTTCAACTGCCGTAGGCTCTGGCATTTGTAGAGAGTAAATTGGTTCATCACATTCCACCAATGCGGCTATGCGTGAAATGTGCACAATACCATCGCCATGGGTACGCGGCACCTGTGGATTGATTTGTGCAATAATCTTTTTGGCGGTTAGCACCGCAGGCAGGGTTATATCTACAGAAACACCCAATGAACAAAATCCATGTTTATCCGGTGGCGAGATTTGCACCATCGCTACATCAATTGGCATTATGTTTTTGCGAAAAAGCAGATGTATTTCACTCAAGAAAATTGGAGTGTAATTTCCTTTCATCTGGTTCACAGCAGTGCGTATGTTGCCACCAACAAAAAATGCATTAATGTTAAATGCGCGATTATATGGTTCCTTGGCATAGAGTGCTTCATGCTCCGTGTGTATCTGTATCACTTCTACATGTTCCAGCTCTTCATACCTCCTACTCATGGCATCTACCAGCAATTTTGGCGTCATGGCAGCAGAGTGAATAAACACCCTATCTCCGCTATTTATGCAGGAAACCGCTTCCTCTGCACTGCACGTTTCTAAATTGTATCGCATATCAAAAATTATCACGTCTCCCGCAAAAATAAGATTTCCAACCAAGTTGAGATATGATAATTACTGTATAATTA
>JAUNRT010000011.1:0-18718 GCA_030535475.1 Weeksellaceae bacterium
GGTATTTCTTGTAGAAATATATCATTGCATTTTGCTGACCAAATTGTGGCATGGAAACTAAGGAAGCTTTGAAATTCTTTGCAAGACATCCTACAAATCTATAGTTTGAAGTTTGATGAAAAAATGACATCAAACCTCTTTTGATTTTTAAAATACTCTGCTTTTGAGATCTATGCTTTCAGGTCTGATATATTTGGTTTATCCCGCATGCGTTGGAGAGAAATTTTCTGGAAACGCATAATCAATAACACCGCTGAAAACGTTAATCCTATACCTAAGGCAATCCACATACCCATTGCACCCATTTTCATGGTAATCGTCAGGAAATATCCTAACGGTATCGTGAGCACAAAATAGGCAACCAGCGTAATGATTGTGGGTATATTCACATCCTGCATACCTCTTAGAGCTCCTAAGGTTACCACCTGCACTCCGTCTGATAACTGAAAAAACGCCGCAATGATGAGCAATTGCGCAGTTAGGGTAATTACCGCTGTGTTTTCAATATAGATTTGGGGTAATTGATAACGAAATACAACAAATAGAATCCCACAAAAAATCATGAAAATCGCAACCATAAATATGGAGGAAATTCCGGCTTGACGCATGACATTGTATTGATGTAAGCCCAATTGATTGCCAACCCGCACAGTTGCAGCAACAGAAATCCCAACACAAAGCATAAAGGTAGTTGAAGCTAAATTGAGCGCAATCTGATGCGCTGCCAAATCTGTAACGCCGGCCATGCCACAGATAAAAGCTGCAACAGAGAAAGTGCTTACCTCAAAAAACATCTGTAGTGCTGTAGGGGTGCCAAGTTTAGTAAGCTTATTGAAAATTGATTTTTGCCAAATGATTTTACCTGTTTTGCGTAGGTAAAAACGTGATTTTCTATACTGAAACATCGCGATGATTATAAAGATCATCATGAGTATTCGCGAAATCATTGTACCCCAAGCTGCACCCTCTACTTCCATACGCGGGAAGCCCCAATTGCCATATATGAGTGCGTAGTTCGCCGCAATGTTAAACAAATTGGCTACGAGTGTAGCAATGGTCACAATGATTGTGAGTGAAATCCCTTCTGAAAATTGCCTAAAACTTTGAAAAATCATCATGGGAATCATAGAGTAAGCCATAATCTTGAGGTAGGGAATGGCTTGATCTACTACCTCTATAGGTTGTTTGAGATAATACATAAAAGGAGCAGCCAAGAACACAACGATCATAAGCAACACCGCTAGGGAAAGATTTAGCACAAGACCATGGGATAAATATGCGTTTACTTGCGCTCGATTCTTACGTGCATCAGCTTGAGCAATGAGTGGCGACATGGCAAATGAAAATCCAAATGCTGTAACCAAAATGGTGAAAAATACAGCATTGCCAAGAGATACCGCACCCAGACTTATCTTACCCAATTCAGGGTTCAAAACTATATCTCTTGAGCTTCCCAAAGCACCAACCATTATATTGTCAACAACATTCACCATGATTTGCCCGGCTTGCGTGAGCATAACCGGCCACGCCAAGATCCAGTTGCGCTTGAAATGTTCTTTGTAAGTCATAGAAATTATAATGTGCGCCAAAAAAAAATCGGAGCAAAATAGCCGACAAAGGTAGGCTTTTGCTCCAATTCTAATTTTAATAATGTTTTACTATTTCATTACAAAAAGTTCTACATCGTTTTTCTCAATAGGATTACCACCTAGTATTATCAAGCGCTCTACAACATTGCGCAATTCACGAATGTTACCAGACCATGATTTATCTTTTAAGGCTTCCAACGCCGAAGGGGAAAAACGTTTTACCGCTTGACCATGACTTTCTGCTATTTGGTGCGCAAAGTGATTCACCAATTCTGGAATGTCATCTTTTCTATCATCGAGTCCTGGAACTTTTATGACTATCACAGCCAATCGGTGATAAAGGTCTTCACGAAACTTGCCTTCTGCTATCTCTTCTTTTAAATCTTTATTGGTAGCTGCAAGCACTCGCACGTCCACAGATATTTCCTTATCTCCACCTACTCGCGTCACCTTACCTTCTTGTAATGCACGTAGCACTTTGGCTTGTGCAGACAAACTCATATCACCTACTTCATCTAAAAACAGCGTACCATTATTTGCTAATTCAAATTTCCCGGCCTTGTCTTTATGGGCACCGGTAAATGAACCTTTCATATGACCAAAAAGTTCACTTTCTATCAACTCAGAAGGTATCGCTGCACAGTTTACCTCTACAAGTGGCATTTTATTTCGATCACTTTTTTGATGAATGTGATGTGCTACTAGCTCTTTACCTGTACCATTCGGCCCAATTATCAGAACACGAGCATCTGTAGCAGCCACTTTATCTACCATATCTCGTATGTGGTTTAAGTGCTCAGACTCCCCAATCATTTCATACTTCGCGCTTACTTTTCTTTTAAGTGCCTTGTTTTCCTGCTTCAGATTTTTGTTTTGGGTTACCAAGTTTTTGCGGTCGAGCGCATTGCGTATGCTGGTCAAAAGCCTGTTGAGATCTGGTGGTTTTGAAATGAAATCATATGCACCTGCTTTTATACTATTCACAGCAATCTCTATATCTCCATGTCCGGAAATCATAAGAAAAGGTACATCAGGTTTTATTTCCAAGGTTTTTTTCAGAAGCTCATCCCCATCCATACCAGGCATTTTAATATCTGAAATCACTAGGTCGTAATCATTCTTTTGAAGCATCTCGAACCCTTCTGTTCCATTTGCGGCTTCGCTTATTTCCCAACTAGAATCCTCATCAGTCAATATATTTTTTAGTACATTACGTATAGCGGTTTCATCCTCTACGATCAATATTTTTGACATGCAAACTATTTTTATATCTCCGTCAAAGATAAGAATTTCGCCATGAAAAGAATTTGTGATAATTCGCAAATTTCCGTGTACACTATCTGTTTTATCTTCTGAAATAGTGTTTTAATGCTTTTCCAAAATTAAATTCAAACCTAAAACCCGCTTCTGTTGTGAGTTTCACACTCATCAGAAAAATATTTTCATACATTTTAAAGGATGTTTGCGGGATATTTTGAATATTCAAAATTTAGTGTATCTTCGCACCCGAATTTTCAAAGAAAGAAAAAAATTATGAAAAAATTAGTGTTTTCAATGGCTGTTGCAGGTCTTGTTTTTGCAACATCTTGTAAAGAAGAAAAAACTGTTGTTGAAACAGGGACTACTACAACTGAAACTCCAGTTGTTGTTGAGAATGAAGGTCTTGAAGTAGCTGACGCTGCTGTGACTGAAGCTCAGTCTAACGTTGACGCTGCACAAGCTAGACTTGACGAGGCTACTGCTGCTGGCGATCAAACAGCTATTGATCAAGCGCAAGCTGACTTGGAAGCTGCTACTGCTAAATTGCAAGAAGCTCAAGCTGCAATCCAATCTGTAACTCCTGCTACAGTAGATCAAACTACTACAGTAGAAACTACTACAGATACTTCAGTTACTCCTGTACAGTAATCTGAATTAGAAATTTTAGAACATCCTACCGTCTCAGGTCTCCTGAGACGGTTTTATTTTTTAAAAAAAATAAAATTCGGAGTATTTTCAGTTGTTACTTTAATTTTCGAAACTGAAAGACTAAAATATTTTTCCCAAGAAATCAATTCTCAATTATTGTTTCTCCGTGAGGTATTTCCAATATCTTTTTGGTACATGTTGCAAATGCAACTTTTTATTCTTTCGGGCGGGAATATGCGTTGAGTGAAAATAATCTTTCCACAAAGTTTGAAACTCCTTTTCCTCTTCATCCCATTCCAGCAGAGTTTTTGCTGGCAGCGAGGAATTTTCAGCGTCTAAAGTCAAGGTTACCACATGCACATTTTTCAGATCATAAAATAGACCATAATCCCTCATTTTGTCGTAAATCACCCACGATTGATCTGCATAGCGTTGGGCAAAATGCTTAGAAATCAAAGGTAGAACATCAAAGTCTGGTTCTATTTCTGCAAAATAAACTCCATTAGAGGCTTTCTTGAATCGTACAAACGCTGTCATTCTATGTCGCTCACGGCTTATTTGTTTTAGTGTCTTTTGTAGAAAAAGCACTTTAGGATCAGCAAAATCACCTAAAATATTTTTTTTACTCCTAAACATGTAGCCCAAAACCGAAAAAAGCACTTGTGGCACTTCACTTTTTTCGCTCAGCGTAAACTTCCAAAGACTTTCCAAGCCAGGTTTTTTTATCAAATCCACAATGGCAGTCTTCATACGATCCACAAGCTCATTATTGGTAGCAAGCACTATAGGCTCATCAAATAGACTAGGAGCATAATTTTCTTCAGTGGTGATCACAACATCCTCTACACCCGTTTTCAAGGCATAACCCACTGCACCCAACAATCCTTCAAAACTACCATCGTATATTATAGTCATGGACCTAAAATAGTGCAAGTTTGGTTTGTATTGGAAGTTGCAATGAACTCCATTTGCTTTTACTATTCGCCATGATGATGTTTTTCAAACTCATCGAATCCGCATCTGAGTGTCTCACAACACCCAAATCCAAAAAATACTGAGCACGATTCATAGCAATACCCAATTTCTTCAAATTATCCGCATCCAACCGTTTAAAACGTCTTGCAGCCACAATTTTTTTCGCCGATTTCACTCCAATGCCCGGTACGCGTAGTATCATCTGGTAATCTGCCGTATTCACATTTATAGGAAATAAATGTCTGTTTCGTAGCGCCCAAGCTAATTTTGGGTCAATATCCAAGTCAAGCCAAGGATAAGAGTCATTCACTATCTCCTCTGGTTGAAAACCATAAAACCTAAAAAGCCAATCAGTTTGGTAAAGCCTATTTTCACGTATCACAGGCACAGGAGTGGCAACGTCAGGTAGATTGCCACCTGCCAAGACTGGCACATAACCGGAATAGTACACTCTTTTTAGTCCATATTTTCGGTACAAAAAGGTAGAAGTTTTCACAATATCCAAATCGCTCTCAGAAGTTGCACCAATAATCATTTGACTACTTTGTCCGGCCGGCACAAATTTGGGCGCATTTCGCAATACCTTTCGCTCATCCTTGTTTTGCACTATTGCATTGCGTATAGACCGCATAGGCACCAGCATATCTTCATGTTTCTTATCAGGCGCCAGCAATTTTAGACCACTTTGAGTGGGCAATTCTATATTCACGCTTAGTCTATCTGCCCACAATCCTGCTTCCTGCATCAGAGCATCGCTTGCACCCGGAATGGTTTTTAGGTGTATATACCCATTAAATCTATGCTCCAGTCTTAGGGTTTTGGCTATACGCACCAGCCTTTCCATGGTATAATCCGGATTGTGAAAAATACCAGATGACAAGAAAAGCCCCTCAATGTAGTTTCTCCTATAAAAATTTATAGTCAAATCCACCACCTCTTGCACGGTAAATGCAGCGCGCTTTATGTCATTACTCTTGCGCGAAACGCAATATTGGCAATCAAAAATACAGTGATTGGTCAACAAAATCTTCAAAAGAGATATACATCTACCATCCTCCGTATAGGAGTGGCAAATTCCCATACCGCTACTATCACCCAGCATTTTATCCTTGTTTCCACGTTTCACTCCACTAGAAGAGCAAGAAACATCATACTTGGCAGCATCGGCCAAAATCGTCAATTTCTCCTGAATTCTATCCCAATTCATAGCATCGATTTAGGCAAAAACCGTGCTAATTATTTCATCATACACAAAACTCTTTCATAATTTCTTTTTGGAGTTCATCATTGAATTTTTTTAATTTTTTTTTTGGAGCTATTTCCGGCTTTCCGTTACAATCTTGTTTGCATAAGCCTGTTCAAACAGCCACTGTGAGCACACTCTCCCGGATGAGCCGGGACCCGGTACTCACAGTGGCTTTTTCACAGAGTCTTATGCTTCACAAGGATTTTCACTGCAATCCGGGCTAATCGCCTATCGTTCCCTTCCTCGTCTTTCATTGTCACGTCCTGTTAAGTTTTTCAAGTCAAATTTGTAAGTCCCAATATTACTGGCATTTTGTCAGTCGTTCATGTTTCAAAATCTGTTTTTTATACTTGGTTCTTGTTTGTTAATTTGCTTGACTATTATCGAGTTCAAAATTTCGCTTATATATGACCCGGCAAGTATTTATATTTATACATATATAAAACCTATCATACAAGAATATTGAATAATAAAAAAAAACCGCTTACCAAATGGCAAGCGGGATTATTCTTGTAATGATATAAGCTATTTAGCCTCTTACATTATTTATTTCCTTTTGCGTGATCTGCTAAGAACTGCTCAAGCCCTTTGTCAGTCAATGGATGGTTCAGTAATGCTAACATTGCGCTGAGAGGTGCAGTTACCACATCCGCACCGCGCTTTGCACATTCAATAATGTGCATAGGATGACGTGCAGACGCCGCCAAAATCTCAGTGTCAAACAAGTAATTGTCAAAAATCAATCTTATATCTGATATGAGTTGCAGACCATCCGTACTCACATCATCCAATCTCCCAATAAAAGGCGAAACGTATGTTGCACCCGCTTTGGCAGCGAGTAATGCTTGCCCTGGTGAGAAAATCAACGTGCAATTGGTAGGTATGTCATTATCAGCAAACCAGCGAATAGCTTTCAGGCCATCTTTTACCATCGGTACTTTTACTACAATCTGTTCATGAAGTTCAGCGAGAGCCTGCCCTTCTTTTATGATCCCGTCAAAGTCTGTCGCAATCACTTCAGCACTCACATCACCATCTACTATTTCGCAGATTTTTAGATAATGATCAAGTATTTTCTGTTCTCCGCTGATTCCTTCTTTAAACATCAATGAAGGATTGGTGGTAACACCATCTAGGATGCCAAGATCTTGGGCTTCTTGTATCTGATCAAGGTTGGCTGTGTCAATGAAAAATTGCATGTATCTTTTTTTTATCAATTTGCCGTAAATATAGCAATTTTCAATCTTTTTATTTCATTCTCCCTTTCTTTAAGGCCGCCAGGTTTCCTTGACTTCAAATGTATTTGTTGGCAGAATTATTGTAATTTCGATCTAAATTTTTATCGATATGAAAAAATGGATTTTGTCCTTTTTTGCCATCTTATTCGGACTTATTATGCAGGCACAAAACTACCCATTTGATGCAAAATGGAAGGATGTTGATACTCGTTTTGAGCAAGGTCAATTAAAATCAATTCAGCCTTTGCTGGAAGAAATTTTTGATGCCGCACAGCGATCAAATCGCTCACCGGATAAGCTCAAAGCTAGTATTTTGCTCGGACAAATCGCAATTGCTACTGTAGATAGTGCAGATATTACACTCATCACAAGAGATAGATTTCAGGATCATTTAAATAATGCTAAACAAGCAGAAAAATCTCTTTGGCATACCTATTTAGCTGTTTTTTACCATGATTATTACCAAAATAATCAATGGCGCATTAACGACCGCACCAATTTAGCTGCGGCTTCTAACAGCGATTTTAGAGCCTGGAGTACAAAAAGTTTTATTGATACTATAGATTATCATTTGCAGCAAGCACTTTCTTGGCAAACTGCTTTGAAATCAGAATCCATAGATAAGTGGAAACTCATATTGAGCGAAGGCAAGGATTTTAAAGGTCTCGAACCTACATTGCTAGATGTGGTTGGAGGAAAAGTACTTCAAATTTATCAATCCAATCTTTTTCAAAGACAAGAATTTGCGGAATCTTTGCGAAATGAAAGGGTGCTGTCGATTTATGATATGCTTATAGACGCATCTAATAAGCACTCAAATAATACTATAAGAGTTTATCATCAGCTCAATAAAATCAAGTATTTATACCGCGAAGATTTTACAAACCCGGATTATCTCAACGAGCTGCAGCAGCTTTATCAAG
Organism: Weeksellaceae bacterium; assembly: GCA_030535475.1. Classification (GTDB taxonomy): domain Bacteria; phylum Bacteroidota; class Bacteroidia; order Flavobacteriales; family Weeksellaceae; genus JAUNRT01. The sequence continues at coordinate 7,880 of JAUNRT010000011.1, forward strand.
CCAATCAAAAAAATAAGTGGGCCTCAAGTATTTTATATGAAATGGCCGTCTTTCACACTCAGGATGCTTTACAACCAGAGGAAAAAAATAATGTTCAAGCTTTGGATTTTTGCAGCAAAGCCATTGAAAATTTCTCTGGAACTTTAGGAGCTGATCAATGTGTCAATCTCAATGCACAAATCACATTACCGGAGCTTAATGTCTCTACAGACAAGAATCTTTATGCGGACGCTGCAAATCCTCTGTACATTTCACATACTAACGTCAATACGCTATACCTAAAGATCTACAAATTACTTACAGTTGACTTAGCAAGGGCTGACAGTGGATATGAATTTGATGAGAAGAGAAATGTATATAAGGTTTCTGGAAATCTTGTTCATGAAAAAAGTATTAGCCTTCAAGAATTTAAAGATTACAAAACGCATACTACCAAAGATATTTTACAGATACTACCGGCAGGGAATTATGTAATGCTTGCTTCCAACAATTCCAAGTTTGAAAGATCAGATAAAAACATTGTCTCTGCTACAGATTTCGTGGTTTCAGCTTACGAGGTAAATTTCAGACATGAGACCCAAGAAAATCGCACTTTACAGAATGTCCAACTTGCAAATAAGGACAATGGATTGCCGGTAAATTCAACGATAGAATTGCATAGCTCTCTAAGCAATGAACCTTGGACAATCATTGATCGCAAAACCCCGGACGAATTAGGTAGAATCGCTTGGAATGTTGACAGACGAGATTATAGACGTAGATATGCAATCAAAATCCCGAATGAAAACACCCTGCATCTAGCCAATTTATACAGTTTTAACTCACCTCGAGGCGATACTCGTCACCAGTCTATAGCTTTTTTCACTGATCGTGCTATTTATAGGCCTGCACAGATGGTTTATTTCAAAGCAATCCTATACACTCAAGATAATAAAGAAGTAACCATTGCAAGAAATCAGCCGGTAGAAATTTCACTCAATGACGTCAATGGAGTGAACATAAGTAAGTTGCAACTACGCTCAAATGAGTTTGGATCTGTACAAGGGGAATTTGTACTTCCTTCATCCGGTCTTACAGGAACTTTTTCATTACAAGACAACTGGGGGAATTCTTATCATCCAATCAATGTGGAAGAATATAAGCGCCCAACTTTTCAAGTGAAAATTGACAGTCTTCAACAATCGTATCAACTCAATGATACCGTGCATATAAGTGGAATTGCACAATCATTCAGCGGTGTCAATATTTCCGATGCTCATGTAGCTTACCGGGTTGTGCGACAAGCCTACAATCCATGGCGACCATGGTGGAGACCCTATGTGCATGAACCGGAAGTGGAGATCACTCAAGGCGTTGCAAAGACTAATGCTGAGGGCAAATTTGATATCGAATTTGCAGCCTTGCCGGCAAAACGCAGGATCAAAGATGCTCCAAGAGCATACATATATTCTGTGATTGCAGATGTTACAGATGTGGCAGGTGAAACCCGTTCCGCCAACCACAAAATCAGAATTGGTGATTTGCCCTTTAGTCTGCAGCTCACGCACAAAGAAATAGTAAATGTTCAGCAGAATGACACTATTGAAATCAAGGTGCAAAACTTGGACGGCACACTGGTTTCTGCTCCATTTCGTTTAGAGATTTACAAATTACAATCGCCTAATCGCATTTTGCGAGACAAGCAGAAAAGCGTTGATTATGAGCTTAAAAATGCCGGAGTTTGGTATAGCACTATACCATACATCGCCTATAACAATGATCATTTACCGGAAAATTGGAACCGAGGACAAAAATTTGCTGATCAGCAATATACCAATGATTCTGAGGTTAAATTCTCTATTCCCAATTCGCTTCAACCCGGTGATTATGAAATATATGTAGTAGCAGAACATAATGGTGAAAAAATAGAAAGAAAATCTTGGTTTACTGTTACAGACACTCAAACATCAAGCGCACAAATATTCTGGAAATCTGAGTTGAAGAAAGGAAGTGTAGAACCTGGATCCAAGGCAGAAATTGAAATACTTTCCAACGCGCAATCAGCCAACGTTTTGTTGGAAGTAGAACATGATGGAACCATTATTGAAAGAAAAATTTTGCCTATCAAAGACGGAAAGGCAAATTATCAAATACCTGTGATCGAGTCTCATCGTGGTGGATTATTCATTCATACTTATTTTTCAAAATATAACCAGATAGTAAGCAAGGTTCACAATGTGGTAGTGCCTTTCACCAACAAAGAATTAGAAATTTCTACAGCGAATATCCGCAGCACTCTAGAACCAGGAAGTGAAAATATCTGGGAATTAAACATCAAAGATAAATATGGAAAAGTCTTACCCACGGAGCTACTCGCATCTATGTATGACAAATCTTTAGATGCGTTTTTACCACATGAATGGCAATGGACTTTGTACAATCAGAATTATTCACGGTTTCAGACTTGGTCAGGAAATGAAGACGCAAATATTTTCATAAGAGGCAGATTCCGTCCAAAATCAATAAGTTTAAATCTCGCAGATTTGAACACATTTGGGTTTAGTTTTGATGAGTTTAACAGGCAATATATGTTGAATGAAAGCATTGTGGTTCGGGGAATGGCTTCGGTAAGACAGCGCAATGCACCTGCACCTACAGCAGTACAAGATGATGTAGCTGTAGATCTTCAGGGGCAAGTTGCAGGTGTATCGGTCCAGAAAAGTCAAGTTGGATATGATGCCATGCCTGTGGAAGATCAAGATGGCGCAGCGGAATCCGTGCAAATCCCCACAGATGCACCTGAAACTATTGTAGCCAGACGCAATCTGCAGGAGACGGCATTTTTCTTCCCACAGATATTGGCTGAGAAAGATGGTAGTTTCAAACTAAGGTTTACAACTCCGGATGCACTTACTACCTGGAAGCTCATGGTATTAGGTCACACACAGGATTTGAAAATTGGGCAATTCTCTCAAGAGGTCATTTCTCAAAAGAAATTAATGATTCAACCTAATGCACCAAGATTTTTGAGAGAAGGCGATGAACTTCAACTCCAAGCGCGCATCAGCAATCTATCTGAGCAGCAGTTGAGTGGTACTGCTTCTCTCATGTTTTTTGACCCATTTACTATGCAACCTATAGATGCAGATTTTTCTGTGAATCAGAAAGATTTGCCATTTAGTGTTGATAAGGATGGAAATACCTCCGTTTCTTGGAATGTAAAAATTCCATTCAAGCATCAAGTAGTTGTGTACAGAGTGGTAGCACAAGCCGGTGACTACACAGATGGTGAGGAGAATACATTACCTATTCTTACCAATAGAACTATGGTCACTGAAACTATGCCTATACACATACGTGAAGGTCAAAACAAAGTGTTCAATTTTCAGAAGCTACAAACACAATCAGATACACGCCAAGACTTTAAACTCACCCTAGAATTCACTGCCAACCCTTTATGGCACGCAATCATGGCATTACCTTACTTGCGCGAATTCCCTTATGAATGTTCTGAGCAAATATTTGCCAGGTTGTATGGAAATCTTATCTCTCAGCACATTGTAAATTCTAATCCTAAAATCAAAGCAGTATTCGACGATTGGAACCGCAAAGGAGAACTCATTTCTCCTCTTGAAAAAAATCAAGAACTCAAAAATATTTTGTTAGAAGAAACTCCTTGGGTGCGTGAAGCACAGTCCGAAACCGAGCAAATGAAAAGAATTGCGGTGCTATTTGACATCAATACCATGCGAAATGAGCTGCCAAACACTTTCATCAAACTGCAATCTAAACTGGCAGAAAATGGAGGTTTTCCTTGGTTTGAGGGTGGTAGACCCAACTTTTATGTGACAAATCATATTGTTGCCGGATTTGGGAAGTTGAAAAAAATGCAGATTTTAGAATCAGACAACTTAGATATAGATACAGATGATCTAGTGCACAGAGCCATTTCTTTCATAGATAGAGAAATCAAAGAAGAATGGCGCAAGCACAAAGTCAATCCCAAAGAATATTCATTCAGCATCACCAACGGAACCGCTTGGTTGTATGCCAGAAGTATGTATCTAGATGAGGTGCCTCTTGACAAAACGGCACAGGAAATCAGAAATCACGTACTCGATGCTATAGAAAAAGACAAATTCCAACAGCATTTGCGTTCTCAAGCTTTGAGCCTGCTTGTGCTCCATAGATATGGAAAAACACAAAGCGCACAGCAGCTATTGAGTGCAGTCTTTGACCGCGCCACTGATTCTGATGAAATGGGAATGTACTGGAAAGAGAACGTAAGCGGAAGAGGCTGGTATGAAGCACCTGTAGAAACCCAAGCGCTCATCATAGAAGCTACTGATGAGATACAGCCACAGAGTGAAAATATTGAGAGCATGAAAGTATGGTTGCTAAAAAACAAGCAGACCAATCGTTGGCACTCTACCAAAGCCACCACAGAAGCCGTTTATGTTCTTATGAATACAGGCAAATCATGGGTTGGGGCAGAAGAAGGAGTTTCTGTGAAAGTAGGTGGTGCAAGCTGGCCACCGGCAGATGCTGAAAAACAATCCGGCAGCGGGTATGTGAAAACTTCATGGAGCGCAACAGAGATTACCCCTGCAATGGGCACAGTAGAGGTGAGCAAAACATCTCCTGGAGTTGCATGGGGCGCCATGTACTGGCAGTATTTTGAAGACCTTGATAAGATTACTTCTGCAGAAACAAATGTGCGGTTCCGGAAAGAATTGTTCATTCAGCGCAACACAGATCAGGGTCCACAACTCACAGCTTTGAGCAGTGCCAATCAAATAGTCATTGGTGATTTGGTAAAGGTGCGTTTGGAAATACAAACAGATCGCGCCTTGGAATTTGTGCACATCAAAGACATGAGAGCTAGCGGATTTGAACCTATAAACGTGCTTTCAGGTTTTAGATGGCAAGATGGGCTTGGCTACTATAAGAGCACCAGAGATGCTGCTACCAACTTTTTTATAGATTATTTGCCCAAAGGCGTATATGTTTTTGAGTACGATTTGCGTGCCAACAATGCAGGCGAATTCAGCAATGGTATCACCACCTTGCAAAACATGTATGCACCAGAATTCAGTGCACATAGTAAAGGTATACGATTACAGATTCAAAACCCTGCCAATTGATTGTCTAAGAAGTAGAAGTATATCTCAAAGGTTTTCAATAAACCGCAGACTCGGGCGGGCAGCACAGATTTTGGCAAAATACCTGCATAACTATAGATTTTTTTACCAAATCTGTGCTGCGGGGCAGGGACATGCGCGGTATCCCTGCGCAGGGAGCACCTAGCAAAAAAGCAGTTGCAGGTACCGGGTCACAGCAGTCTGTGAGAGTGTGCCTGCAACTGCATTTTTTTTGCAGGTGATACCAAGCAGGATTTTAGCGCAATGGCCCGGTCCTAGCACACGCCGGCGAAGCCGGTGGGAGATAGGAGCCCCCCAAATAATTATTAAAAAAAACACCAAAGCATTCAACCCAGGTGTTTTCAAAAATTTATTCAGAAAATTCTATAAAATTTACCTAGTAAAAACCAGAAGATTGTCCTCGGAAAGATTATCATTGTAAGCATATCCCATGTCATCAAAAGCCTTCACATCTTCCAGTGTTTTCGCGGCATTACGGGCACAATAGTTTACCATAGCTCCACGGGCTTTTTTGAAGTAAACAGTGATTTGCTTCAGTTTGCCCTGGTGCATATCCAGAAACTTCACATCTGTCAATTTGCCGTGTAGCTTATCTTTGTGCAACACTTTCATATACTCTTGGCTAGAGAGGTTGAGCAGCACTTCATTTTTCCTGGATTTTTCATTGATGAAATCCGTCAAAGACTCACCCCAGAATTCATATAAATTCTTGGAATCGCCCACTGGTAGCTGCGTTCCCATCTCCAGCCTATACGGCATCACCTTGTCTAGCGGTCGCAGCACACCATACAACCCGGAGAGTATAAACATATTTTTTTGCAAATACTTCCAGCCATTGGCGCTTATTTCGCTCTCTTTGAGCCCGCGATACACTTCTCCATCAAACATATGTGCCGCATACAGCCCATGTTTTCTGGTCTTTGCAGACCACTCCGCATACCTCACAACGTTTTCCTGAGCCAAATCCTTAGAAATCCCCATCAATTCCTGTAATTGTTTGGCATTCAAGCTTTTTAGCTCATTCATGACCTTTTCAGCTTCATTACCAAAAGAGGGATTTGTAGCCCTCGGCCAATCCGGATTGGGCGAAACGTCAAGCCTTTTTGCGGGAGATAAAAACAGTTTCATGCCACAAAAATCAGTTCACAGAATCTCTGTCTACCACCTGCAACAGCTCAAAATTCAGCACCATAGACACATCAAACGGTATACTCATTTGATTGGTGTTCCTGCCAAAAACTGCACGAGACGGCGCAATGATTATACCCTGAAAACGTACCGGTGGATTCTCGAGCGGCCCGCGACCCGTAGAGTTGAAATGCTTCAAACCCTCTACAATTGCGGGAATCTCATACTGCTCTGGTCGCACACTGCTTGTGCGCGGCACATAGTAGAAAGTAGGATCCCACTGCGCATAGCCAGATTGGTGCACTGTGCTGTAGTAAGTGCTTGGCTCTCCGTATCTTATAGTGTCATTTGTGCGCGAAGCTCTGAAGCCTAAAAGGCTGTATTGAATGAGAATTGAGTCTTGCAAATTGCTCACCACAGCGCGTCCTTCAGCATTCACAGCCGGATTTTTCACAACGTAAAACTCACCATGTTGCTCAGCAAGCTGGCTTAGCGGCGTTTCAGAATCATCTGCCTCAGAACTCTCATCAAATCTTGTTACGCGGCCATCAGAGTCAAAATAGTGCTCTTGCAAGTACTTGCCAATCGCCAAATCATCTATCACATTTTGCTCTTCCACCGGCAGCAAACTTGGCTCATCGTCCTTGCTACATTGCGTAAAAGTGAGCATAATTGCGGCTAAAATCACAGCCCCTTTCCATATTTTCATATATTCAAATCCTTTTAAGCCGCGAAGTTACAAAAAACTCAGCTACACATATCTCACACACCTTTGTACAAACATTTTTTTGTGAGTATAGTTTTTTGGGCGGCCCCCAAAACCTCGTGGTAAATTACCACAATGTTTTGGGTCGGTGTCCGGCTCCAAGTCCGCAGTCTGCGGGTGGCGTTTAGTCGCGCAAAAGGGTTTTCGCCCTACCGGGACTCAACCCCTTTTGCGCTGCTTCACGCAGCACCCGCATCCTTTGCGGGCTATCCGCCTACCACCTGCCGCGATCGCACCAACGTTTTTTGATAAGAAATTCGTTTTCACATCCGGCCCAAGAATTTTCTTTTGAACACAGATATATGCCAATCATAACCTATTGATTACGTGTTCCCTAGCAGAAATAGAAATATAGTTCATCTCAAAATGCATAAATTTGTAAGAAAAGGAGCACAGATATGCGCGTAGACAAATTTCTCTGGCATGTAAGATATTTCAAGACCAGAAGCATTGCCACAGAAGAAGTGGGCAAAAACCGAGTATGGATAAATGAAGTGCTGGCAAAACCTGCTAAAGAGGTGCAAATTGGCGACAAAATTCGTGTACGCAAAAACCAAATCTTCTATGAAATGGAAGTCTTACAGATCCCAAAATCTAGGCTTGGAGCCAAATTGGTGAGCTTGTATATCAAAGACCGTACAGATAGTAAGCAGTTGGAGCAGCTAGAGCTACGCAAATCATCGCAAGATTACTATCGCATACGGGGCGAGGGCAGGCCTACAAAGAGAGACAGACGCGACATAGATGATTTTATGTCAGACTTTGATGATTTTGAGGTGAATTGAGCCTAGAAACAATTTCATGTACAATTTGCGCAACACCAAGATTCTTACAAAATATTGTGTGATCCGCTTTTTCATAAAACGCATTGCGCTCAAATAAGTGTTTGGCAATAAATTCTATGCGCTGATCTTCGGGAATTCGCTCTATGACAGGTCTCGGTGTAGAATCCAAAGCTATTCGCTCGGCTAAAACATTGGGTGCAACTTGCAGAAAAAAGCTTGTAAAATGCGCATTGATGTGGTTCATATTGTCATAATACACAGGGGTGCCGCCACCACAGCTCAGCACCATAGCTTGTTCTAGTGCAGCAATCTCATGCAAGCAAGTTCTTTCCAACTTCCTAAAACCCAGTTCTCCGGATTTTTGAAAGATTTCTTCAACAATTTTCCCAGCTTTTTGCTCTATATACTGGTCGAGGTCTATATGCTGTACATTGAGTCTGTTTGCCAACAACTTAGCAGTTTCAGATTTTCCGCTTCCCATGTAGCCAATTAGAGCAATTCGAGGTGATTTCATACCTCACGAAAGTAGGCAAAAACTTCTTTTTTGTGAAATTTTTTAAAATTACTTGCAATTTGAAAAACTCTTCGTATATTTGCAACCCGAAACAGAAAAACACTTAGACTCGGTAGCTCAGTTGGTAGAGCACAACACTTTTAATGTTGGGGTCCTGGGTTCGAGCCCCAGCCGGGTCACAAATTGCGGCATTTTTGGTGTCGCTTTTTTGTTTTGCTGGTGGTTAGTGGTTATTTTAAGTCGCTTTTTTGCTGGGTTTGCCACCAGTTTTGCCACCAACCACAACATCTGGTGGCAGTTTGGTAATTCGTGTCAAATTTATGACATGAATAAAAAAAATTTGTTTTCTTGGGACATGGCTGCAGCTTCTAATTATGCTGTGATCAAAGTCAATTTCTACCTTAAAAATTATACCTACAAAAATGGTACTCGTCAGGTGATCATGCAACTGACTGGTGAAGGTGTGCGTAAACGTATATATCTGAATGTTTTTACTGCTCCACGTGACTGGGACAGAAATAAACAACGTGTGAATCATAATGCGCCTAATGCTGCGGATTTGAACTTGGTGCTGAATCATGCTTATTCCCGCATTACGGAGATTCAAGTGCGATATAGACTCAGCTTAGCTACGCTCACTGTAGAGCGTCTTGCGCATGAGTTTCAAAATGATACTCCTCAGCTGAATTTCGTTGCATTTGCGCTTCACCACATTAATGAGCGACCTATTGCGCCCTCTTCTAAACGCAAGGAGCGGAATCACATCAATAAGTTGAAGCTTTTTAAGGATTCTGTTCTCTTTACTGACCTTAACATACAATTCTTGGATAGGTATCGGAATTTCTTGTTCAAACGCGGTAATTCTCGCAACACTATAAATTCTAACTTTAAAACAATTTGCAAGTACATCAATCTGGCGAAAAAATATGGAATCCGAATTGATATAGAAACGGATCAAGTAGAAACTAAAAATCTACGCTCTAATCGTACTTTTCTGAATTTGGAAGAGGTGGCCAAGTTGAAGGAGTATTATTTTTCTAGTTTTTGTGCTAAACATCACCGCTTGCCGCTTGGCTACTTTCTTTTTGCGTGCTATACTGGCTGTAGATTGTCTGAAGTGATACTGCTTAATAGAGATTTTAATGGTGATGTGATTACGTATTTCGCTCCAAAAACCAAAAAAATGATGCGCATCCGGCTCAATAAGTCTGCACGGAGCATTATCAATCACAATCCAGAATTGTTTATACGATTTATTTCTGAGCAAAAAATCAATGTATATATAAAGCAATGTTGCGCAGTTGTGGGTGTGACCAAAGATATATCTTTTCATTGTAGCCGCCACAGCTTTGCAACCAACTTTTTGCGGATCGGGGGCAAGGTAGAGGAGTTGCAGGTGCTGCTTGGACATGAATCAATAAAAACTACAATGATTTATGTGCACTTGCTGGAGAGTGAAAGCATAGAGAGCATTATGCTATTTGATAAGTACTAATCCTTGACTACGTCTGTCTCTATCTCTACCTCATACACACGTGCATTTCTACTTGTTTTCGTGATATTTTTGATAAACATGCGGCAATTGTATGCATGTATAACTTGTAGAATGTGCAGGTTTTTTATGTGATTTTTAAGTGTAACAAAATTCCACTTCACACTAGAGGAATGTACCCGGTGATATAGCCATCTGCGCCAGTATTTTTGAAAAATGACATCTAAGCGCCAGCGGTCTGCACTGAGGGTGGTGTTGAGGCCGTTACTCAAACCTGCGTATGATGCAATGTGCATCACCGTTGAGCTCTCTGCTTTTTGATGGGCGGTGTACAAATTATTGCGATTGTGGAATTGTAACGGAACTGCTGCGATGTCTATTTCTTTAGTTGATTCAGTGGCAATAAAGTTTTGTGTTGCCGATCCGTTTCGGTTGTAGAATAGTTGATAATTGGTGTCTTCTGATTCCGCAACTTCTGCGTAGCTGAGCAAAAAAGATAAATCTTGATGATATGTGCGCTCTGGGTTCTGAACTTCATACTGACTCATGTCTGCCACGTTTGTAGTGTCAAATCCGCTTTGTGTATAATCCATGTGAATCTCCTTATCGTTGCGCAAGTCTAAATTGAGATTGAATAGATTTTTTGTGAGCCGTACAAACTGTCCAAAGGTGATGTCTGGCAATAGTGTAGCTAACTGATAATTTGTGAGGTCAGCTAATGCAGGGTAAGGGTTGCCTTCCTCATCTAACAATGTAAGGGGAATAATCTCTGCAAGAAGTGCATAGTCATCTCCTATATTCCCAGTAAACATGCTAAATTCCAGCACGTTGGTTTGATTGGGTAAGGAGTTGACCGTGAAATCAAACAGTATATGCGCAGGTGTTTGAGCAATCCAAATTAATTGACCATTGAATTTGATTTGCGGAGCAAAATAAGTTGACATCTGCCCAGTGTTGGTGAAATTTGGCGTGATGTAGCCACGGATTCGGAATGTGCCATGATGGTTGATATG
>JAUNRT010000011.1:18818-20709 GCA_030535475.1 Weeksellaceae bacterium
ATATTGCTGTTTACTACCTGTGTGTTTTGCACAAATTCGCTGCCTTGGCGTAGATTGTAGGTGCCGCGAAATTCGCTCATCATAGGCTCATCATTGTAGATGTCTGTGTGCAAAGCTGGGTAGTTGTAATTTACCGCCGGCCACGCCAGATTGATTTTGCTAGGGGCATCTTGCAAAGGATTTTGAACAACATCTAGTGCCAAATCTTGCAACTTGATGTCCCATGTGCTGAGCTGCGCAAATCCTGCATCTACTTGTGCATGCACCACCCTGCCTACCGACTTGAGTATAGTAAGTTTTGCTGGTCTGATGCGGCCATCTACTACGTGCAGGCAGTTGTCAAACACAGTTTGAGGTGCCAATGGAATGTGTGTAAGTGAGCCGAGTATGACCATAAGGTCTCGGTCTACGTGAAACTCAAAGGGGAATGAAAACTCTGTACTGAAGTGGTCTATGTGCCGCGGGCTCTCTTGAGTATATACAATGTTCAGATTGTCTAGATTGAGCCGGAACACGTCTCCTGCAAGCGTTCTAACTATAATTCTATCAGTCATTTTCTACTATTTGAAATTCTACAAGCTGCTGATGCAAGTTGCGCTCAGAATCATAGTGCAGTGGCCGTTTACTGATTGGGATTGCCTGATACCAATCCCTTTGGATGCGAATGTAGGCGATAGGAGATTTGATTAGCTCTTCAAGAACTACCAGTTCTTCTGCAAAAAACCAACCGGTGTTGAGTGTAATCTTTCTTGTCTCTTCTGTGTTTGCCTTTGCGCGCACGTTGCGCACAAGATTGTGTGTGAGCACAAATTCCATTTCTGTCTCTCGGGTGTGTGGCTTAGCGAATGTGAACCAGTCTGCCACGTGGTTTTGATTTTGAAATATAACATCTATGGGGTTGAGCACATTAACGCCCGGCTCTATTTTCAGATTGAGATGAGACAGAATGCTGAGCGGCGCGTATGATGACTGGTTGCGGCGGAACATGAGTTGAACAATACGGTTTGGCTCACTCACCACAGCTGCATCTACGGTGCCCGCTGCAATGTGATGTAAGTTGCCAGCCGAGAATCTGTGGCTCACAGCGCACAGAGAAATTAGGCTAGCATCATACGATCTGCGCAGGCGGCTACTGGTGAGGTATGGGTACGCAACTGGGCGCTTGCCGGCAATCCAATGCGTTTCTTTAATCTCATGTCGTGCGTGTGCACCATATCCTGAGTTGTATTCTTGTAGAATGATGCTCACAGAGCAGAGCGAGTATAAAAACCGTAAACTCATGTGATTGACAGTGTGCCCGCCTGGGCCTTGATTTGCCAGTTCGGGAATGGCGTCATCAACACGAATGTCTTCAAAGAAATCATGTATCTCTTGCCCAGGATATATGATAAGCTCATCTTGCATGAATACATACTCATAGTCCTGCGTAATGAGTGTAGGCTGCTCATTGCGCCGCTGGAACTGCATATACAAGGTCATACGAACACGGTCAACGTCAGATGCAGATTTGGTGAGGCGGATATAATTCTTGTCTAGGCAGAAATTTTCGCGGCTACTAATATTGGTGCGCAGTAGGTGCATGTAACCAACCACTTGCACGCGAATGGTAGCTATACTATATATAATACCATTCCGGGAGACGGAAAACTCATAATCATACACCCCGGGGGTGGTAAGGATGCTAGCAATATGCTCAGTGCGCTGTATGGAAGTTTGGAGATGATGTGCGGTTGGTGTGATTTCAAAGCCTGCATTTCCTGCCCATAGCGGTGTGAAGGTGACGGGAGATAATGCACCAGTCACTGAGATAAGTGTGTGCCCAATGAAAGTGTCTTCTGTTGTGTTGTATACAATCTCATACACCTCTCTGTCTAATGCCGGGTAAGGTTGG
>JAUNRT010000011.1:20809-22923 GCA_030535475.1 Weeksellaceae bacterium
GGGCTCACATCCCAGTCTATGATAGGAACTTGCAGCTCTGAACACTCGCTGACTGATGCCCCTGGTGGCATCTCGCATATAACTTCTGTCTTGAATCTTATAGGCATATTATACTTTTTTGGTGCGCTTGGAAACTACGTAAGGGATGCCGCAATGATGATGCTGAGATGTGTAGTGCTTGTCTTTGCCGTCCCAGATTTCAATCACCGCAACGGGTAGGTGAATGATGATACGACTTGGGCTGTGTGTGATTTCATGATTTGGGAACCACTCCTCTACGAATAGCTGCAATGTGGAGAATGTGAATTCTGAATCTGTAAGAAAATCTAAATCTTTTGGCACTACATCTTCACCTTGCAAGGCTCTGCTCACACTGCCGCAAATAGATAGAGGAAAATAGCCGAAGTGCTCTATGCAATGATTGTACAATTTGTCGCAAGTATCATTCACTGCGCGATTGTGAAAAATTTGGTTGTCTGTGAAAATGCTTTTCATATACGATTTTTGTGTCGGATGTTGTTGTATGAATCTATTGAATGTTTAAGTGCCTTGCCTTGCCGCTCGTCACCGACCACGTATGCCCGGATGCCGTCTGCCTCTATATCTTCTACTACATGTAGAAATCTGCCCAATAGGTCTATGATTACGGGGTCTAGCTTCTGCTCAAAGGGTGGGACTGAGGTAGTTGTGATTTGAGAACTTGCAGCTTGCACCACACCGCCTTGGGCGTATCCCTTGGCCCCTGTTCTACGCGCCTCTAGCCAATCCACTACATCTGCTACTACTGGGTCTTCTCGCAACCACTTGGGTATCACATACTCATCTGCATGGACTACGCCAGCTACTTCATGCCCGGATTGGTCTCGCCAGCCTAGCCCTTGTGTGAAGCCACCCCGTGCATAGCCCGTAGGGCTAGGCAAGCGCTGTGAAGCTATGAGAGCGGTCTGCGCTAGACCCAATGAACCCACTAGCCCGGTGAGCATCATACCCAAGGGCACCAGCGGTTTGACGGTGAGCGCATTGGAGACTCCAAGCGCTGTGTTGATAATAGAACTGATGAGGGCATTTTGCTTTTCTTTTTTGGCTTGTTTGTACTCTAGTTCTGCTCTTTTTTTAGCTACTACTTGCTCTAGCTCTTGCACCTTGGCGTTGTACTGCTCTTGATTGATGTACCCCTCATTGAGCTGCTGCTGTAGCAGGTCTTTTCTGCGCTGTGTTGTAGCCTCGAACCTGCGCAATGCCTCTTGCTCTTTCTGCATATTGGCGTCATGAAACATGCTCCATACTTGCTGCATGGCTTGTGTGATGCCTACCATGAGTTCTAGCTTGCCGCGCCACTGATCTAGATTGGCAAAGAGTTCTGTCCACTGATCTGGTGACATGCCTAGGATGTCTGTGCCAGAAATGAAGCCAGCGCTACTAAATTCTTTTTGTTGGTTAGGACTCAATCCAGAAAGCGCAGCTTGGATATCTTTAATGCTGAAACCAAGTTCTTTGAGTTTTTCGACCAGTCGTTCTTTGGCCTCATCAGACAGCACAAGATTCTCCATGTCCAGCGCGTCATAATCACCGGTGTTGAGCAGCTGCATGATTTGCGCTCTCAGGTGATCCAGGAATGCAGACTGCTCTGTGAGCTGTTGGGCTTGGAATTCTTTGCGCAGGCGTTCTTTTTCAGCTTCTGTTGCTTCCAGATTATTCACATCTATCTCGAATTGAACTGCCTTCATTTTTTGCTCCTCATCAAAGGCTTTTTTCTGATCTTCCAGGGAAAGCATGATGTATTTTTCCTCTATGGTTTTGAGTTCAATGCGTCCAGTTTCTTCCAACACGGCACGGCGCTTTTGGTTGGTGGCAATCACATCATCAATGCGGGTCATCGCCGCTTCATATCGTGCAATGGAATCGGCAATTTCCTGTTTTTCTTTTGCGGTTTTTGGGCTCAGGGAATTCAGGCGGTTGATCTGTTCGGCATATTCCTGTTGTTTGGCCAAGTGTTCTGCATTGGCCCGATCAAGGTCTTCCAGTTCGCGCCGGTTTTTTTCGGCGGCCATTTTTTGTTCTGTCTCCATTCCTTCTTTGTCCAGCTGGTGACTGGCATCCCAGAACTCGCGTTG
>JAUNRT010000011.1:23023-41773 GCA_030535475.1 Weeksellaceae bacterium
CTGTCTCCATTCCTTCTTTGTCCAGCTGGTGACTGGCATCCCAGAACTCGCGTTGGGCTTGCAGGCGTTTCTGTTCCCATTCTTTTTCTGCCGCCAGTGCAGCTGCTTGGCCGGTGTCGATTTTGTCGGTTTTCTGGGATGCTCTGTTCTGGGTGGTGCCGACGGGTGTAGAACCACCCAGATTTCGATTGGTTTCAATGAATTTCTGGCCTAATTTTGCGGCTTGATTTAGAAAAAAATCATAATTTTCTCTTGTCTCGGCAATTTTGGCATTTAATTCATTGATTTGACCGTAACCATCTTCCATACCAATAATAGTTCCGTCCTGAAATGCAATTTCTATTTCCAGTTGTGTGGATTCATTATGCATTTTCACAAACTTGCCTATTCTTTTCTGGATTTCATTAATTTGATTTTCATATTCTAAAACTTCTGACATAAATTCTTCTGCTTTGCCGCTCAAGGCGCGCGATCTTGCCGCATCCATAATTGAGTTACGAAGGCTGATATATGAATTCTCTGCCAGGCCGTTCATAATAATCTCATCTTTGATTTGAGCAAAATAATCAGGATATTCAGATTTGAGTTGTTTCACTGCTTCCTTTCTTTGATCCATGCTTAAAGCCACATTTGTTGCAGCTTTATATAACTGTTCCAATTTGCTGATTTCTTTTGCTGCAATATCTGCGGATTCTTTGGTGGCATCATTTAGCGCTTTTTGTCTTTTTGAAAGATTATCAGATGCTGCAGATGCGTCTTCTGCTTTCTTTCCAAAAAGCCCCATGGCCACAGCAGCGGCTGCGAGTAAGCTCAAAAGAAACCCTAAAGGGTTTAATCTAACACTATTGTTGAATGCAATCATGGCGTTTCTGGCCAGTAGGACTTTTCCGGTAAATAGCATTTTGGCGGCGGTAGCAAGATGGGTTCCTGCAGTTAGAGAATTTGTCCAAAAAACACTTAATTTCTTTGCAGCTGTTTCCCCTATTATGGCCGCCATGCTGCGTGTGGTCCAAATGATTGATATTTTTTGCCCTGCAACATAAGCAAGCCACACAACTGTAGCTGTCCTCACTGTTTTTGCCAGCAATATTATCAGCTGTCTCAACCTTTCTCCTCTACCGCTGGCATCATCTGTCACCCCGGCAAAATCCCCCATCAATTGAATTATACCTTCGAACCTATTGAATATCTCGCCGGAAGTGAAAAATTCATCTACCACGTTTTTAATTTTTTGCCAGATGGCCGCGGCGTTGTTGTTGACCTCGTTGAACTCGTTGTTCATTGAAATTCCTTCTTCCAGTGCTTGGTTGGAAAGAATTAATTTATCCCGAAACAACTGAACGTTTTGCGTAGCGGCTCCCACGGCTCCTTGCACTGCTTGTGAACCCAATTTTAAAGATTCCAACACCTTGGCGGTTTCTACAGCGTTCAATCCCTTCATTCCTTCTGCAAACCGCAAAAAGAATTCCTCTGGATTGGCGTTTATTAATTCCTTGGCCTGCTCCACTGTGATGTTCATGGAATAGGCAAAATCATCTATATTAGTCGCCGCTGTGGAAACAAAATCACTGAACCCGGTAGATGCAATGCGCGCATCTACACCGGATTCTTCAAAGGCCGCCCCCAATCCCAAAACCACATCCACCGCCGGGCGCAACGCCTCTGGCAAACGACCGATGCGCAGGGCAAATTCTGCCATGTTTTGCTCACTGGCGGTTCCGGATGCGCCCAGCTCGTTCAGGGCTGATCCGATTTTATTAATCGCCTCTGCATAGGAAAGCTCTGCCGTTTCTGCAAACAATCCTTTGATTTTCCCCAACTGGGATGCCACAGCTTCTAAACCGCCGGAAAAGGAATCACCCAGTGCCACATAAGCCTTGTCAATCTCCTGGGTGAACGCCGCCAATTCCTTGGCATCTGAAATCCCCAAACGGCCACCCATTTCAGAAATTTTGAGCAAATCCATCTTGGAGGTTCGCGTGTTGAATTTGTCAAATTCTTGCCACAAACCTTTTACTTCTTTTTGTGCCAGTCCGGTAGTTTTTACCACGGCAGACATTTGGTCTGATAATTTCAGTAACTCATCGGTGGTTTTGGAAATTCTGCTTGTGAATGTACTTACTATGTTTCCTGCGGCAAATGACTTTAAAATCCCAACACCAATTTCACCTAAAGCATTGCTCATACGACCAAGAATCCCGATGCTTTTTTCAGCACTTTGGCGCACGGCATCAATTTCATTTTTCACGGCTTGGAAGTGGGCGCGCGCTTCTCTGACTTGTGCAGTTTTGTTGATAAAATCTTCTGTTCCAGGTGTGAGTTTTCTCAACTCTCTTTCAAACTTGCGCACTGTGGCGGAAAGTTTATTGAATGTATTCTCTACTTGTTGTCCATTGATGAGTAGTATAACTTCCTTTGCCATAAAAAAAAATCTGCCTGCAAGTTGCAGACAGAATCAATTATAATAAAGGACAGGGGTATCAAGGTGTTTTACTTTCGTCTTTCTCCAATTTTTGTTCAATTTCTGTATGCTTTTTTTTCTTTTGTGGTAACAAAAAAGCTATTATCAAAGCATAAATACCAAATGCTATAAACCAGAGAATATAGGTGTCCCACAATAGAAAGATAATTAATAATAATAAGCCACCAAAGAATATTACAAGAAACAATATATAAGCCAAACCAGCTACTGCTCCAAATAGGCTGTCTAAAAATTTTATCATGATTGAAGTTTTGCTATTTCAAATATATAAATATTGGGTTTTCTACACAAATTCAATTCTATAGGTTTTTGCTTTTGGGCTGTGCGGCGTTTACGGTTTCTGCCATGCGTTTGAGCACTGAATTTAATACTTCATATCCTCGTATTTGAGATATTTCTTGGACTACATAGTCTTCTACGCCGCTGATTTGGATGGATTGGTGGATGAATTCGTGTGCGCTGATATGCATTTGATGGTGTCTGCGCTGATACTCTGTGGCTTGGGGTTTTAAACGCTGTACGGTGTGGCTTTCACGGATGGTGCTAACCCCGTGGTTTTGAATGAAACCATGTTTACCCATTTCCAACACCAGTTGGTTGAAATAGTATTTCTTTGCTTCACCATGGGTGCCTGGTATGTTTCCTTTTTTGATTCGAGCCTGCACTCTGAGTTCTTTAAGTGGTTTGCGTCGCGGGTCATTGTCAGCGGTTGATCCGCGACGGTAGTGCTCTTTGAAGCTACCAACGGCTGTGCGGAAGGTGCTCTGCGCCATCTGTTGTGCATGATGGGCAATGGTGCGTTCATCTTGGGGTTTGTCTATGGTCATAGTTTTTTTTCTTAATTATCTTCTTGGGTGATCATTGTATAGGCCTGTTTGGGGATTTGAGTGTGATGATGCGTTTGAGGTCTGTGGGTGAAATTTTGGCGCCGGCGAAGTAGGCGCGTAGTATGTGGCGTGGCATGGTGATGATCATGCCGTCTGAGCGTTGTATGGTGTCTATGGCGTAGAATGGGGAGGGCTGTGTGCCGGTGTGGGTGGCTATGATCTGGTATTGCATGCCACGGAATTCCCACTGTGTGCGCTGTATGCTACCGTTGGTGGCTACGATGTCTGTGATGTATGGCATGGGGTGGGTGGGGGATTTTTTTTGAATTTTATAAAAAGGCGCACGGTGCTACGCGCCTTATATGAAACAAATCAGAAACCAACGATTATGAAGAAAAATGCACCGTGGTGTGGCTATGATGCTTTTGCGCTTTGTTCTTGCTCTTGTTCTTGCTCATGCTCTGGAAATAGGCCGCTGTGGTATCTGGCGTGGTGCCAGTGGATGAGGGTTTCTACTTTTTTTTCTTGGAGCTGCTGGTGGTAGAGTTGTAGGCGGCGTATTTGCTCGCGGACTTGCTGCATTTCTGTGGTGAGGTGTTCTGCTTGTTGTCTATATTCTTGTTCTATGGTCATGTTTGTGGTGGGTTTTGGTAGTGGATGGGGATGCCGATTGCAAGGCATATTTGATGCTCTAGGCGTGCGCCACGGCTGTGCTGCCAGTCTGCTAGGAAGTAGGCTTCTGTGGCTGTGGCTAGTGCGGCTATGCAGATGCGCATGGCTTGTGGCCAAGGGGTGTCCCAGCTGCCTACTAGGCGCAGGGGGTTGAGGGTTTGGTGGCCTTGTTGTTGTAGCTGGTGCTCTGCGGTGGCGAATTTGTGTGCGCAGGCTACTCTGTCTGTGCCGGTGACTTTGCCGGCTATGTATATAGTGCGGGTCATGGCTCTATGTGGTGTGATTGCTGGCGCCAGTATTCTCGCTGGCTTTTGACGTTGATTTTTGCGGTGAGCTTGCCTATGTGTGTGCGGAAGGCTTGTGCCTCTGCTGGGGTGAGCTCTTCTTGTGCTATCCAGCGGCCGTCTAGGTCTCTGTATAGGCGTTTTTGGTTGACGTATAGCTCATCTGGCTGGTTTTGCTTGATTTCTATGCTCATGGTTTTATGTTTATTTTTTTTTGATGTTTGTTGCCGGGTGTTTGGGGCCTTGTGGGCTGGCTGCGGCCGGGAGTAGGCGGAAAGCGCGCAAAGGATTTTGGCTAAGGCAAAATGTGTGCTGGGCGGGGTTGAGAGGCTAAAGAAAACCCGCCCAGCCACTAATTTTGCAGCCAAAAGACTGCGTACTTGTAGCCGGATACCGATGTGCCGCCCAAAGCTTTACTTGCTGCTAAAGAAGTCATCATCTGTAAAGGTGTCAAACCACAGGGCGAAGAATGCTACTATGCAGAGGAAGTATATGAAAAAGGCTAGGAGTGTGAGCATGTGCTGGGGGTTTTATTGATGTTGTGTGTAAAGGTGCGTATAGCTGTGGGGGCTGGAAAGGACAGGTTTTTCTCTACTCTAGCGGGTATAGCTGCCAGTGGAGGACTGGTGTGGTGTAGGCTGGTGCGCCTTCTTGGATGTGCTCTATGTGCACCTGGCATATGGTGTAGCCAAGGGCAATGAGGGTCTCATAGACGTCATGGTCTGTGATGGGGTGCTGGGGTATGATGCCCTGGAGCATGGTGAGCACTTCTTGTGTGGTGAGCTCTGTGGGCTCTACGCCCGGGATGGGCGTAGGGCTGTAGAACTGGGTGATGAGGCTGTGTGCGATTTCTTTGTAATCTTCCATGATTTTGTGTTTTTTTTGGGGGTTAAAGGGCGTCTGGGTTGATGTCTGCAAAGGCGTTGCTGAATTGGCCAAATTGCCAGTAGAGTTCTTGGAGCTCTGCTAGGGAGCGGTCTACTAGGGTGTCATCCGGGCACTGGTCATTGCGCACCATGCTGAGCAGCATGTGTGCGCGCATGCAGGCGGCTTCTAGGCGGGCTATGGTGTTGCGGTCTTCTGTGAGCTCTGCAATGGTGTTGATGGCGCCCTCTGTGAGGATGATTTTCTTGCCAAGTTGTGATTTGATTTGCATAATACTTATGGTTTTTAATGTTTATGTTTAATTTATTAAAGCAAAGATAAATATAAAGATTTGAGATAAGCAAATTTAATTTAATGTTTATATTTAAGAATATAAATATTATTAAATATGATATATCTTTGCGTTATGCTTGCTGACCGTATAAAATCTATCATTCGCCGGAAGAACACTACCTCTAAAGCTGTTGCTGAACAGCTGGGTATCAGTACTGTGTATTTTTCTAGAATGATCAACGGCAATCCTAGGGTGTCTTCTTTGCAAGCGGTGGCGGATGCGCTGGGCTGTGAGCTGGGTGATTTTTTTGTGACCAGTGAGCCTATAATTGTAAAAATGGGTGATGGGCTGCATACGTTTGATTCTGTGGATGATTTGAGGGCTTTTTTGGCTAATCAAGATTGAGCTGTATTTGCATTTTGGTGGCGTGCATGGTTGCGGCACATGTTTTTGAAGGCTTGGTGCATGCTGGTGCCAAAGCCTAGTGTGCTGGTGCCGGTGCAGTGGAATGTGCAGCGGCATATGTAGGTGGCAAAGTTGCTGCCTGCGGTGATGCACTGGAAGGTGATGGCGGCCCGGTGGCGGTGGCTGAAGCTTAGTAGGGAGTGGGTGTGTGGGTTCATAGTTTTGCTTTTTTGGGTTTTATGATTTGGCAGGTGATGCCTGCCCAGAATGTCCACTCACAGCCGTTGGTGTCTGTGAAGTACACTACGTCTGGCCTTGTAGGGTGGGCTGTGCCGGTGTAGATGCGGCCTACTTGTAGGCTGCCGCCGGATTTTACGGGGTCTAGGAGCTGGGTGACTTTGAATTTTGTTTTCATGAATATAAAGTTTGCTTTAATAATTATGATGCAAATTTAAATAAAAATTTATTGTAAGCAAATTTAAATTAAACTAATCTTTAATTTTTTAAAAATAAATTTGACTACACTTTATTAATACTTATTTTTGCCTATCTAAATTTGAATTATGCTACGTTTACAAGAAGTTATGGAAGAAAAAGGAATAACAGCTAGAGAATTAGCTTTAAGGTCTAATATTTCACAAGTAGCAATAAGTAATATAATAACTGGAAAGTCATCTCCAAAAGTTGAAACAATTTATAAGTTTGCAGAAGTTTTAATGGTTCCCATCGCAGACTTATTCATAGATCAATCAGAAAAAATTCAGCTAATTATTCGTAATGAGCTGCATGTATTCTACTCGGTGCAGGCGCTGCAAGATTTCCTTGACAAAAGAGCATAGAAAAGCCCCTAGGAGTAGGGGCTATATGCAGCATTCAGATTTGAGAAGGTGTTAATTTAAACAAAATGAAGTTGCTGCAATTCTTTTCCAAAGGCGTGTATTTTGCTTTGTATTTTATGGGCAGTTTTGGCGCTGGGTTTTCTATATCCGTTGATGTAGTGGCTAAGCTGGCCTTGGCTTACGCCGGTGAGCCGCTGCATACCTGCCAAGGACATAAACTGGTTGTAGTACTGCAAAAATGATGCTACGTCATAGGCAAATTCTACTGTGAATAGGGGAAATTTTCTTTTCTCTTCTTCGTACATTTGTTTCATTTCCTCTACAGCAATATCAAAATCCTCTTTGGCGGCCGCCACTGTGTCCCCGGTACCCATAAGGCCAAAGGGTAATTTATTATCCTCTGCTAAATAGATGCCAAACAGACCATCTTTTCCTATTTCTATAAATGCTTTTACTATCATATATATATATTGTTTTTTCTTAATTATAGGCTCGGAGGCTTAGAATTTAACCCCCGAATCTTTGCTGATTTGTTTTAAAACTCCGGTAGATACTTCTTGATTTGGGTGCCTGCCAGTGGGGAATTCTTTTCCGGTGATGGGGCTGTACCAAATGGGGTGTCTCTTGCCCTCCCGTTTGATGTAGCATCCGGCTTTTTTGAGCTTGCGATGCAATTCTGAATACTTCATTTGAACCTGTTTAAATTAACATTACAAAGATAATGATATTAATTTTAATATCAAAAATTATTTAAAAAAAATCTTACTTCTATAAAAGAATCCGCCACCCAACCCGTGGGAAGCAGCTACAGATACGGCCTGGTTTTCTTTTTTTTACAATCAAAATGCTTTTCAGCACACGCGGTCTATGCTGTGCCAGTCTTGTGGGTGCAGCTTGAGGCTTTCCGGGTTTTGGAAATAGACTTGCACTTCTACGCCATAGCCCACTTCTTGCATGGAGACGGGCTCTATGCGTGTGCGGTCTTTGAGAAAAGCGTTGAAGAGGAAGTGCTGGGGGTTGTTGGCGTCATAGCGCAGGCGGCTGCAGACGTGGTGTGCCAGCTGCTCACACTGGTCTATGGCTGCATACTGGGCTTCAAAGTCATCAACGGCCACATCATTGCGGAAGATGGCGTAGCCCACGTTTACCACCGCCATGGTGGTCTCTGGGCTGGTGCCCAGGAGACCCTTTTCATACTTCCACAGGTGCAGGAAGGGAGATGGCAGCCCGGTGAGTGAGTTGGTTTTCTGGCGCAGCTCTGTGCTGCTAAATCCTGCGTAGCCTTGCAGCAACCGGCTGTCTTGCACTATGTGGGCAAAGTACTGGTGTATGCGCTGGTAGCTATTTAGTCTTGAGTTTGTCATATTCATTCTGTATATGTCTGTGGTGTAATATGCTTTTTGTAAACACTTTTAAAAACTCATAGAGGTTTGTGTTTTTCACGCTGTGGTAGTGGCCCAGCGGTTGAGGGTCTTGGAAGGCAAAAGAGAGTATGATTTCAGAAAACGGGGTGTATTTTTTTTCCAAGGGTCTAAACTGTGGTACTATCACCTCTGGGTCTGGGGTGGCGGCGGGAGGGAACACAATGGGGAACTGGCGCACAATGTGCAGGCGGCAAGAGAGGTATGCCAGTGCTATACGGTGGTGTGTGGCAGAGGGTAGGCGGTCTGTGATTGCGGCCACCTGCACCAGCTCTGCGGTAGAGAATTCTTGCCCACGTATATACAGTGCGGCCACCAGCTGGCGCAGGGTGATGGGTGTGCGCTGCTGAAACCACGAGTAGAAAAGGGTATCTGCTACAGAAAACTGGCTCACGGAGATGGATGTGAGCCTATCTGCTGGTTTTTGCAGGCCTGCCACTTCTGGGAAGTGGTAAACGCCGGGCGTGGTATTGAGAAACTCTAGGTAGGGCAGCAGCTCTGTAGCCGGCACAGCGCGCAGGAGATAGTAAAATTTTGCACGTGCCCACCAGCTGTTGCAGGGTGTGAACACGGCACGCAGCATGGCAAGCGGCTGAGGCGGCTCTGCAGCCAGCAGCTGTGGCGCTAGCTGGTGCAGGTGATGCTCATTGAGCTCTTGCCAGTGTGTAGGCACGGTGTAGTTCATAGGCACGAAATTATGTAATAGGCCTCAGCCGGGGTAGGACACAGATGCACCGCTAGAAATTGCCCCGGAATCGCACCCGCTGGCCTCGCGTGTCATAGTGTACAAAGGTGCTGTATATGCCCACGGCACCCTCTTTCATCTTGCCCTCTTTTATGAGCCGCTCTATGCGTGCTGCCACTTGCGCCGGGGTGAATGGGCGTGCCGTGATGTCTGCTGCTCTGCCAGTGACGTGCTGCGAATTGCGCACGCCCCCAATGCGGGCGTTGTGTGCAGGGCTGCGATAGCCGGAGTTTATGAGCACAGGCACGCCAAGGCTATCGCGCAGCGCCTGCAAGCTCTTGGCAAGTTGCACCACGTTGCGGCGCACAGCCGGTGGCATGGGAGATCCGTCTTTGGAGTCAAATTCAGAGGTGCGAAAATTGGTAGTAATACGCATAGGGTAGAAAGATTATATAAGGTTAGTGTAAGAGTATGTAGCCTAGAGCCACGGCTATGATGGTGGTTATAGAACCATACTTCACGCCCTGCCACAGTGCGGCGCGCTGCCCGGTTTTTTCTACAGCCAGCACATTGCTCAAGCGGTGTATCTCTATATCTTTCAAGCCCACCAGTGCCGAGCACTCTGCCTCTGCGGCATGCAGCAAGCCCTCTTTTACAAGCAGCATACTCTTGTGCTGCTCTATGGCTTCTCTCTGCGCTGCTATAAGCGCATCACCAGAGGCCAGAGCCTTTTCAGTGTCGCTGAGGCGGGTTTTGAGATACTCCCCCTGCTTCAAGCCCTTGTATATCTCATTCACCTGCGCTTCCGTGAAGCAATGGGTATGGCCGGTAGGTGTAGGTTGAGAGAAAATCATGCTGCTCATCAGCAGACACAGAGGGTATATGTGCTTTTTCATTACGGTCTATTTTAGATTTAGATTGGTTATAGTCTGAGTGGAAGATGAGAATCTGCTGTGTATTGCGGTCTAGCTCAGCAGAGAGCTGCTCAAATTGGCGGGTGAGCAGCTTGCGCTCTTGGCTAGCGCTGTCTAGCTTTAGGCGCGCCACCCGGCTCTGCTCCTTAGCATTAGAGTTTACCATATGCAGTAGAGAAATCTTCTCCCGGCTATTGCGCTCTACCTTCTGCACCAGAGACCATGCAAAGAGAGACACAGATGCCACAAGCACAAATCCCATCCACCAGCGCGTGCGCCTATTTTGCAGGTCTATCATGTACCTCATATTTGAAGATTAAACGGTAGAGAAAATCCAAAAAACCAATCGGTAGCAGCGTATGCCCAGCCGTCCATAGCAGCTTGGTAATAGGCAAGTAGGCATACTCTGCGCTCCAAAACTCTTGAATAGATGCCAGCAAGTAGCACAGCGTAGCCCCCACCACAAACGGGAAAAAATGCCTGTGCAGCCACAGGCTGGTATAGAACGCCGCAAAAAGCCCCAGCAGAGATATATACTGCTTCACCCCATCATCACCCAGGGTGGCAAAAAACATGGCGGCGAGCATCACCACTATGCGTATCACCACCTCACTCCTTGTAATCATCTGCTTCATCTTCAGTGTCAAAATCGTTCTTCTGCTCGGGCCTTATGTCTAGCCCTGCTTTTCGCGCCCCGGCATCGAATAAGGCTGGGTATCGCCGGTCTACCCAATCTGTCAAGTACTGCCCTAGATAGGCCACAATAGGCAACACAATGGTGCGCACCTCTCCCCATTGAAATTTTCTCAACACCTCTGAAAACACGTAGGCTATGAAAAGATTGATCATGAAAGTCCACCACATAAATGCCAAGCTCACCTTTTGCTTTTTCTTCACAATCAAGAAGCCCAGATACGCGCTTGTGCCAATGAGCGTGCTGGCAATGAGTGCTACGAGCTGCGGGAAATCGTATGTAGAGTGTAGCTGCATTCATTTATCTATGTAATTCTGGGCACTATAATTCTCCTCTGCAGACCCCTCGCACAGGCCCTCATGCACCAGCTGCATATACTTAGCATGATAGGTATTGCTCACGTCTTCTACAATCTCTTGGTAGTTGCGTTGGCCTATGGCTTCCCGGGAGTTGATGCCAAAGGCTACCAGCATTCTCACGCAGTAGCCCTCTGGTATGCGCATAGCATTTATTTCACTATCATGCTTCTTGGTCCAGATAGGCTTGCGGGTAAACACCCCCTGCCTATTGGTATAGTAATCCTCATCACGCTGGTAGGTGCGGTTCTCGGACAGCTGATCAGCCCGTGATACCAGCGGCACATAATCTGTGTACGCTGGCGTGTCTGCACTCTCCTTACCCGCCGCTGGGCCAATGGCAATGATGCCGGGTGGGTCAAAAAACTGGTGAAACGCCTCAAAATCCTCTTTCTGCACCTGCACTGCGTTGAGCAGCGCGTACCTGCGCTCTAGCTCATAGTCTCTGCCCTCACGCACATTTTTGGCGCGGTATAGCTCATAGTACAAGATACGCAAAAACATATCATACGCCTGCCCCTTAGCGCGCAGCGCATCCCACACCTCTGTCACATCCTGCTCAGCCTCATACAAAAATTTGGTGAGCACCTGGCTCTCCCTATACCCCACATCATACTGCCACACAAAGGGAAACCACCGTGCAAACCCCCCGTGAGGTCTATCACAGCGTACCAGCACCAGCCGCGTCCACGCATCATACCGCTCCTGCGCCAGGCTCTCACCCGCAGCGCCAGAGTGGCTCACAAGGTGCATATCATAGTTGTAGAGGCTAGCCTCAAACTCACGAGCCGCCAGCAGCTGATAGCACTCATTAGCCCGGAAAATATTGTACTCTGCCATAGCCCTATCTTGCGCATAAAGTGCACCCCCAATGGCCATTGAGAGCAGGAGCATAAGGTTTTTCATATAGTAGTAGATTTTCATTATTTCTTTTTATTTGGGCGGCTACGGCATCCGGCTCCAAGTACGCAGTCTTTTGGCTGCAAAATGGTGGCTGGTCGGGTTTTCTTTAATCTCTCAACCCCACCCAGCTCACATTTTGCGTTAGCCAAAATCCTTTGCGGGCTTTCCACCTACTGCCTGCCGCATCACACCGCACACACACACACACCGCGTGAGTGCGAGAGATACCACACTATTTTCTCACAAGACCCAATTTTTCTGCCAGCAGATCCTTCTCTGCCTCCGTGAGGCTAAACCCATTGCTCAGCAAAATGTTTTTCACAAAATCCACCTTGTTCACCGGCACCAGCTCACGGTACGTACTGGTCCCGGACCTTCTGGCAGCATAGAGCTCATTTACTTCTGCAAAATCTGTCACCACCGGGTTTTGATGATTGTTGGTGCGTATCTTGCCCGCCACCTGAAACCACCTTTCATCAAATTTCCCAAGCAGTAATGGGTAGCCTACCTGGTTTGGGCTTGTAACACTACCAACAGTTTGCCCGCTACCAGTATGTGAGTTAGAAGAGTGGATCACCAGTGTATTCCATTCTTCAGCTGGTCTGCTGCCAGTAAAACTCCCAATATATATATTCCCTGAACCCTCTTTAAGGCCTCTTCCACTCCAGTATCCCACTGCTACATTATAAGCTTGTTTTCCGAACCCGTCATACTGCTTATATCTTTCATCCTCTTTAGTCCCTTCATACTCATATAGAGCTGCATTCCCAATTGCAGTTGAAGCTCCTCCGGTTTTCATCCTATTTAGAGCACTATTACCAAGTGCTACAATTCCAAATGCTGGACCCTCCTGATTGGCTAATGAATTTGCCCCTAATACAACGTTGCCAGACATTACAACATCATCAGAAACCAATTCCAGCGCAGTGTCACTAAATATTACATTTGTTCCATCTAGCCCAGTATGAATACCTAATCTATATTGATTTTCAAATTGATCTCTGTATTCATCCGGAACATTTGTTTCTGAAGTGGAAACAAATACAATTTTCTGCCCCTTTGGCAGCTCGTTGCCGTTGGCCATCACATTCTCTAGTGAGGGTGCAAAGGGTATCAAATCTTCATCTTCTATGCCGTCCCTAAACCAGTGCAGATTTATCTGCTCATATTGGTTTTTCACAGAAATTATCCTGCCCACATAGCGCCGGGTAGATGCTATGCTATCTAGGGCATCTTGCACGCTCTGGTAGGTACCGGTGATCTGTTTCACTTTCAGGAAAAGCCCGGCGTTGTCTGTCATGTAAAACTCACAAGACCTATCATCTGTCTGGAACACAAATAGCGTGTCTGGTCTATCTGCTAGGTATGTGCCCTCTTCCGGTATTTCTGCGGCAGTGCCAAATTGGTGAATGCGTAGTGTTCTCATTATCTATTTTTGTATTTATTGGTTACAGTTATTTTTTTTCAAAATTGCCTTTCACGGGGTTTCCGGAGTCAAATCCGCCGTGTAGCTCTACCCCATCATGGTCTAGTGCATACTTCACCCAGCTCTTGCCGTCATGATAGTGTAGTAGCCCGGCATCATCTACCCCATGCATGCCTTGCTGCAATAACTCTTTTGGCGCATTGCTCAGTGTGCCGCGCATTTTCCAGCGCCACACACCATACTTCCAGTGGGTAAAAAGGTTGAGTCTACTATCTGCGGTATATGTTTTGTGCCCAGGCATTAGTCCAGAGGGCTTGCTTTTTACATTTCCACCTCCTACGCTCAGCAGCACATCCCTATCATCCCATTGCTCATGGCTGTACACGGGGTGCTCCTCATTGGCTTGGCCAAAGGCGTATTCTATGAATGTTTTGGTCTTGAGCAATATGCCGCCAAAAATCACATTCATGCAGCCACTGGCCTCATTTTGCTGGCCAGAGATGTTTACAGAGCCCTTGCCTTGTGTGGTGATTTTATTTTCATAGCCGCCTATAGATACGCCACCGTTTCCATAGTTTTCATTAGCCATGCCGCCTACGCTGTCTGTGATTTCTTGGCGGTTGGGGGTGGGTCTGAGGTTTTCGTTGAGGCCAGCGGTGGGCACATTGAGTTTTCTGGCTATGCCCACGGTGGCGGGGTCTTCAGGGTCATCCTCTGCATAGAGGTCTACCAGGTTGCTCATGCGCACATCTAGCCCGGGGGTAATGTCAGTATTTTCTACTCTAGTACCATCTGCCCGCAGTAGATGCTGAGCCTCTGGGTGTGTAGGCGGGAGTTTTAGGATAAGTTTTTCTTTCTCTTCCCGGGTGAGCACTACAATGGGCAGGTCAGCGTATATAATAGAGTTGAGCGCGCGCTGTGCATCTGTGGCGTTGTTGTAGATGCGGCCATCTATCTCTAGCTCCTGCACATCCACTTCTAGAAGTGAGAGCGCGGCGTTTTCCGTGCTAGTGATTTTGAGGCGGTTGCCGTTTACCTGCGCTGTGTAGTTGCGCACAGCGGCCACGCCGTTTATCTCAAAAATATGTTCTGCTAGTGCATCATCTACAGAGCGGATTACGTATCCCATAGCTTTATTTGTGCTGTAAAATTATGCTGCTCAAAAAGCCCAGGAAAGGACAGAACTAGAAGTATAGTCCGCTCTTTTTTGTAATCACTTTCCTGCTCTGTGGGGCAATATCTGCTAAGCAAGGGTACTCCACTGCATGTAGGTGTATATATTTCCAAATCAGCTCCATGAATCGGTTTGCTTTGGCCATATAGCTAGCGCGTAGGTGTGCAAGCTGCGCGTCTGTGAGCACAGCAGATTTTTGCCACGGCAGCTGCTCCCACACCACAAAAAGACCGCTTCTAGTAAACACCACACCGCCAGAGCTGGTGATGTCTGCAAGCGCATAGAATGCAACTGCTTTTTGCAGCAACAAGAGTAGCTCTGCCCTATCTGCATAGTCATCTAGTACACAGGCAGGGATTTTATCTACTATAATGGTGTGCCAAATGTGCTCTATAGAGGGCATAATGAGCTGAAACAACTCATACCCGTGTCCTATGCCAGTGAGCTTGTAAAACTCATCAGGCGTTTTGAAAATGATACCGTCATAGCTATTTAGAAAACTCAAATCATTTCTATGCACCGTGAGCAGCAGTTCATCTATGAGGTCTGTAAGAGCCTCGTCAGCAATTACAGACGATTGCAGAGCCATATCCCTCACATCCCACCACTCGGCGTTTTGCAATTTGTTGTCAGACACTGTGTTGATGCCGGCGTTGCTCAGGTGTACTTTCAAAAAAGGGATAGCAATAGGTAGAGCGTAATGCGCTACTGCTTTTTTGAGCAAGCCCATAAGCGCTGTGTCTTCTGCAATAGCCTCAATCACACTTAGCGGGATAAAAGGTAATATCTTGCGGCGCAATGCCACCTCAATATAAGGTTCTAGCAAGTCTAGGTCTAGAAAGCTGCGCACCAGAATGTGTTGTGCAAAATCGGTTTTGTCAGAAAATAGCGTCATATCTCGTACCTTTTTTTGAAAAATTAAAAAATTGAACTTACAGTATTATTTCTTTCACACCCGCAGGATTTTTATCAAGCGTGGTGAGGTTCTGATTTGGGAAGTTGCCTATGAGGTCTGCATCCCACCCGTTATAATCCCGAATGATGTTGAATATCTCTGTAGTGCAGATGCGCTTGTAAGGCATTTTGCTGCACAAAATAGTGTATGCCTCACGTTTATCAGACCCACTCCCAGAAAGATTTTTACCTCCTGGTATGCCAGCACCAATGAGTGAAGGATCTACAGCCATTGCAAACAAAATCTGGCTATTGCCGGCGGCGGCATCCGGCAGGAAATTTCCGTCTTTAATTTTGTCATCAACCGGTACCACCTCTATGCCTTTGATCATTTGCCCATTATTGTCTCGAAAATAGGGTGAAGTCAGAGAGCGTCCTGCGGCCTTGTTACCGCTCATGTGGTCATCAATTTTCCGTGCAAGCTCTTCGCGTTTCATTTCCCGCTCAGCGGCACTGATGCTTTCCCAATCTTCTGCACCATACCTGCGCACCATAAACTCATCAGACACATACACAAGATACTTCATGTTCAGTTGGTTGATAAACATGCTGAGCTTAAACTCTGGCACAGACAGCACGGTGTCTACCCATCCGTTGTTAAAAGATGAATGCCAGCCCACAGCAGGATATAGCTTTTCTGTCATGAGATTTGAAGTTACTGGCAGTATGAATGATTTTAGTTTTCTGCTCTTAGCATACTCCTTTATCTCATCCGCACTTGCAAACTCATCCGGGATTAAGTCCACGGAAACAGTGATGTCTGCATTGGCTGTTTCCCAATCAGAATTTATAAAAACTTTGCGCACATATCCAGACTTATCCGGCACACCAAAACGGCACCAGGCAGTACGGTGTCTTTTTACAGAAATAATTTTGTCGCCGTTTGGTGATAGTAAGTATTCCGGAAACGCCAATCGGAATACTTCAAAGTCCGCAATAATTCCGGTAAGCATTTTTGGAAACTTAACCTTGCTGAAAAAAGATTTAATTTCTGGAAAATCAGAAAGTAGCTGTTGTTCTTGTACAATGCTATCACCTTTATTTTTTTCTTTAAATAGTTTGAAGCCATTTCCATAATGCGCCGTGGTTAATACCTCAATGCCACCTACGGCTGCATCGGTTCTATTGAACTTTGCTAAAAAACGCTGTGGGTATAGGTTATCATCACCCCAGAGTGAAAACTCACCGTCATCTGCATTTTTCTCCATTGCCACCTCTGCTTTGGCAAAACGTGGTGATTTAGTAAACACCAAGGCGGCCGAGCCGCCTACATGATATATGTCTTTATCTAGTTTTTTCATACTTAAAAAACAATTTTTTTTCCATTTAGTGAGTCTATGAAAATGATGTGTATTTTTTTGATTGAGCCGTCTGGCAATTTAATGTTGCGGGTGCGATTTTCCCAGTGCCGCGGGTCGGTGAAAGTTTTACGTTTTTTTCCTTTGCGCATCAGTGTGGCTCCTTTGTATTCCTTCACGCGCCCAGCCGATTTATTTTGCCGATTAAATTCACGAATTTTTAAGTTAAATGGAACCGGTTTTTTTTGCGCATCCATGCGCCGCATTTCTGCGAGAGCTTCAGAGAGATAGATAAAATTTTGCACGCTGCAAATATTATCACATTATTTGCAGATGCAAAGGACAGTTTTAAACGCATTAACTATACTTCAATTATCAAAAAAAACCTTTTATCAATCTGAAATTCAACATTATGCGCCTCAAAGTGGGAAATTATTTATCAAAGAAGAACAAATAACCCATTGGCCGCCTTACTTCAATCTACCTTCAGAAATTTTTGATTTTTTTGAAATATGTTAAAATTATGTTAAAAAAAAGTTAAAATTCCATGACAATTGCACAATTTTCTATAAACCACAATTAAAATTGCCAATTCTATAATAATATGCCTGAATTAATGAATATTCGTGATTACAACGCTATTTGATGCATAGTGGTCGAGCAGATAGGCAAATCCCCACCACAGCCTGTAATCAAATGCGTCTGAGAGGTGAGTTGCATGCTCTTGCGGGATGGTAGTACTTTTTTCGCTGCTCTTGTCTTTTTCAAACGCATCATCTTTGTGTTTCAATCCAGCGTTTTCCATGCTGATGATTAAGTTTGCGCATTTATTTTCATTTATGAGCACCATTGGCATTCTAAGCTCATCACCAGTGAGCATGCGATTGATAAGTCTGAATTTGAGTATGTGCGAAGGGTTGTTTGTATTCGGTGTCTTGTTAACCACGAGCCAACCTGCTTTTCTGAGCAATGCTTCTACATCCTGCGCCAAACTTGTTTTAGAATTTGACTCTCTTTTGAATCCCGAACGATCGTGATACAAGTGAATAATATTGCAGTGTTGTTTGTAGGGATCGTAGTAGTCTATAATCTCTTTGATGAGATCTGAAAGTATGCTTGGATTCTTTGCTGTGAATTCGTTGAGGAATTGCACAGTGTTGATGCTTCTGAGGTATTGACTAATCAACGCTACGTTTATGCGACCTCCGAAGTCTAGGCTAATGTCCAACGGCACACCCTTGGTGATGTCTTGATCATGCCTGCAATCTATTTGAACATCCGCTGTAACTCCGCCAAATGCATCAATATCATAGCGTGCGTTGTATAGGTTTTTACTACTGAATGATGCGTAGAATCCATCTGGAACTGCCGGGGGTCTTATGTTTAGAATCTCAGCGTTGAATTTTAGCTCGCTGTCTGCCTTCTCCCTCATCTCCTCAAACCAGCCCGGGCGCAAGTTCATTTTATTAATTTTTGCGTTTGCCTTGATAAAGGTGTACTTGCTTGGTTGCTTTTTGGCCATTGCCTCCATCTCGGTAAACCATCGCCCTGTATGGGTGAGCGCAACCGTGCTGGTGAAAATCTCGGCGTATAACATGGAAGCTTTTTCAAACTCTGCTTTCTTTGCTCTATTGGTTGACTGCACGTTGTCAAAAAGGCGATCAGCTTTCAATAGCGCTGCCTCATCACCGATCACATAATAAGAATTAAGACCCCGTCCAGAATTGGGATCATCTAGACTAACCATCACCAGAATGTGACCATTTACAAAGTGTATCACATTGCTCCAATTATCCGGAGCTTGAAAAGGCATTTCAAAACCTAGACTAAACCCGCATTTGCCTACCACATAATCTACGTTTTGATAGAGCCCAAAAAGCTCCAATCCCTCTTTTGTTGAAGGAAAGGTTCTAGACTTGATTTGAGTGAATGTAGCACCTACCAGAACACCGGTAGCTCTAGGCATCTGCTTTACCGCTTCCTTTACATACCAACCCAAGATTGTGGACTTTCCAGCACCTCTCCCTGCCTCAATGTTGATGTATTTGCGTCCGTTTTTCAGGGCCTGTACTGCGGCCATTTGCAGCAAATTGAGCTGTACTGTGCGCTTATTCATTTACATCTTGCTCATCAACTTCTTTGTAGTCTACACTGTCTATATCAACATCATTCATATCTACCACGCCAGCCTCAAAATGCTCTTTGAAAACTTTACGCGCTACTGGGTGAAGTTTTATCAAAAACTCGCTGGCGGCCA
>JAUNRT010000011.1:41873-43053 GCA_030535475.1 Weeksellaceae bacterium
TTGAAAACTTTACGCGCTACTGGGTGAAGTTTTATCAAAAACTCGCTGGCGGCCAGCTTTTCTGGATTAATTCCAGATTCCACTTGATGAAAGTCTATCAATGATTTGTATGAATCTAAAGCCTTTAGCTGCGCTAGCTCATTGCCTTTTCGCAATGAAACTTGATAGATATTGAAATAGTGCTCCATGAGCATGACCCGCTGAAAATCTACATTCACCTTCAGCACGTTGCCCATCACAAACTCTGCTTGCAAAGCATCCCTGTAGGCTGTAGCCTTGCTCACATGCATCTCTCGACAATGTATTTTAATGGCTTGGTGCTTAGAATACTTCTTGTCAAATACTAGGGAATGATAGTGTACTAGCCGGGCTTTTATCTGCTCCTCATGTGGTGTGAGCTTCATATTCTCGTCTATATAGCTAGCCTTGATGCGCTGCAAGGTGGAATCTGTCTGGAATTTTACAATGTTCATTTTTTTGGTGAATTTGATACAAAAAAATCTAGAAAAATCGGATAGGCAAAGGACAAACAAAAAACCGCATGAGAATGCTCATGCGGCCCAAGAAATAAAAAAACACACGCTGCTAATTCATAGCACCCTTATTATCTACAAATTCTATATGTCCAAATTTCACTAAGTCTTCAACAAATGATTTGGGGTCTGTGGCTCGAATATCTTCATTGTTATTAATCACTGCGCGCTTAGCGTACTGCAACATGAAGTTTTGCACAGTGCTTTCTTGTGCAAACGTGGACATACGCATGAGGTTTACTAATTGCAGCTCATTGTCTGCTTCAAAAATCTCACCAGTGGCAAGCATTTTTACCTTTTTCATGAGGTAAAGGTACGAAACTGGATTTTTACGCAAAATCCAGTTGTCTCTCTTCAAAATATTCTTGTAGATTCTCATTTAAAAATTGTTTTGTATCATGAATTATAATCCCTTGTTTGCTGGCCTCAACCAATCTGGCACAAATCAGAATCCAATTTTTGATTTTTGTGTAGTTTACTGTGCCACTGTGATGGCGGAATTCTACAGTGCCGTGCCGCTGGTAGCTTGAAAGGTTTAATTTTAAATAGCGTGTGCCAAAGGCCCGGATGAGCTGCTGGATGGTGGAGGCTTGGTCTATCATGGTCTGAATGTCTGCAAGGTTATTGCTCTGGCAATATCTATTGTT
>JAUNRT010000083.1 GCA_030535475.1 Weeksellaceae bacterium
CACAGAGGAATATGCAGCAAAACTATAAGCGGTTAGGCGATTATATCCGGCTGGTAAATGTGCGGAACGGAGATGGTTCCATAAAGGAATTATTGGGTATCAATATTAATAAATTTTTCATGCCTTCAGTTGCCAACGTCGTAGGAACTGATCTTTCGAAGTATAAAGTAGTTTCCAAAAACCAGTTTGCATGTAACCGAATGCATGTTGGAAGAGATTACAGAATTCCGATTGCTAAATCAGATAGCCCAACTAAATTCATTGTTTCTCCGGCTTATGATGTTTTCGAAGTAATTGACGAACATGAAGTATTACCGGATTATCTGATGCTGTGGTTTAAGCGAAAAGAGTTCGACCGAAATGCTTGGTTTTATACCGATGCTGATGTAAGAGGAGGGTTAAGTTGGACAGCATTTTCGAACATCCAATTTCCACTAATTTCCATTTCAAAGCAAAAAGAAATCATTGCGGAATATGAAGCGGTGGAAGAGCGCATCCGTCTGAACAACACTTTATGCGAAAAACTGGAAGAAACTGCGCAAACCCTTTACCGCCATTGGTTCGAAGATTTTGAATTTCCGTATTCCCGTCATTGCGAGGAGCGAGGCACGAGTGACGAAGCAATCTCCTTAAACGCACTCCCAAAAGTAGCAGAAAACAGCGCAGTTTACAAGCGGAACAATTCCACTTCCATTGCTGTAGGCTACAAATCCGCCGGAGGCGAAATGGTGTACAGCGAGGAATTGGGAAAAGAGATTCCGAAAGGGTGGAGAGTAGGTAGTTTGAGAGATTTGGTTACTACGCAATATGGTTATACTGCAACTGCCAATTATGAAAATTTCATTCATTTTCTACGAATAACTGATATAGTTGGGAGATTTATAAATTGGAACTCTGTTCCTTATTGCGAAATTTCTCAAAATGAATTAGAAAAATATGAATTAGAAAAAGATGATATTATAGTGTCTAGAACCGGTGCTAACGTTGGTTACGCCAAAGTATTGTTTTCAACACCAAGAAAAGCAGTATTCGCTTCTTTCTTAGTTCGATTGAGAGTCGTAAAAAAGTGTTATCAGAATATTGTAGCATTAAGGGTTTTATCTGATGATTATAAAAAGTTTGTGTTATCAATTTCGGAAGGTTCAGCTCAGCCACAGGCAAATGCAAATATTTTAACGAAAATGAATATAATTATTCCTGATGAACAAAGTGCGAATAGATTTCAGGAAAAAGTTGAACGTATTTTCCTAAAGATTGAAAATGCCAATCAACAAACTCAAAAACTCGAAGAATTAAAAAGTCTGCTGCTGGGTAGGATGGCGGTGGAGTGATTTTCAGTCAAATAGTAAACTATGATAAATTTTGATATTTTAATCGATGATTTTCTGTATAAGCTTAATGTAGAAGGAGCAGAAAATTACCTGAAAACGGCCAGTGTGTTGAGTCTAATTAATGATTTTGAAGAAGGTGAGTGGCGTTTTTCGAAATTTCAGAGTTTTATTTGGGATAATATTGCTGAAACTGCATTATCTTATAGGGAAAGAGAATCTTTAATTAATAAACGGCAGTCAACTTTGATTGAGGCTGCCAAAAAATTGAGATTAACAGATCTCGCCAAAGATCAGTCTGGGCAGGGTAGTGAGCTTGCTGAGATTGTATTATATGGCATTATGAAAACGCACTATAATGCGTTACCGATAGTGCCTAAAATATTCTATAAACAAAATAATCAGGATAATGCGAAAGGCTCTGACAGCGTACATATTGTGCTAGAAGGTGATGATGATTTTTCGCTGTGGCTTGGCGAAGCGAAATTTTACAATAGCATCGAAGATAAAAGATTTAGTTCGATCATTGATTCTATTGAAAATTCATTAAGTAAAGATAAGTTAAAAAAAGAAAATAGTATTTTTACAAATGTTTCAGATTTAGACGAATACCTAGGGAGAGATTCGGAACTATACTCCAAAATAATGTATTTTCTTGCATCTAGAACCTCTATTGATGAACTTAAACCTAAGCTTCATGTCCCCATCATGATATTGTATGAATGTCCAATAACTGTTAATTTCGTTCAGATGAGCGATGATTTCAAAAAACTAAATACCTGTTATCTGGGTGCTGCGATAGATGATGAAGATTTACGAATTATACAAGACAGAATCTATAATAATCGGATCTTAAGCCCCTTGATACCAGATTTTATATATAAAAATATGTGGGGGAAATTAGAAGATGAAATGAATTATTCTGTTGAACACAAAATCGAAAGTTTGAGATAAAAATGAAATTCACTGAATCCCAGTTAGAGCAAAGCGTGATCTCCCTTTTGGAGGAGCAGGGCATTCCGCATGTTTCGGGGCTGCATATCCATAAAACCCTGGAGGAAGTGCTGCTGAAGGACGACCTGAAATCGTTTCTTTATCAGCTCTATGCCGATATTACACCTAACGAGATTCAGCAGATCATCCTGAAACTGGAGTATTTTTCGGCTTCTGCCCTGTATGAAAGCAACCGCGAGATCCTGCGCATGGTGTCGGACGGCTTTCTGCTGAAACGCGAGGATGCAACCAAGAAAGACCTGTTCATCCAGCTGATCGACTATTCGGAGAACGACCGGAATATTTACCGCTTTGTGAATCAGCTTGAAATAAAAGGGCTGGAGAAGCGAATACCCGACGGCATCCTGTACATCAACGGACTTCCGCTGGTAATCTTTGAATTCAAGACCGCCATTCAGGAAAACACTACCATTCACGATGCCTATAAGCAACTCACCACCCGATACAAACGCGACATCCCCGAACTACTGAAATACAACGCCTTCCTCGTGCTGAGCGACGGCGTGAACAACAAAGCAGGTTCCATGTTTGCACCCTATGAGTTTTTCTATGGGTGGCGCCGAGGCGATTTCAGTGAAAAGATTTCGAAAGACGGCATCGCTTCGCTCTATACGATGATTCGAGGGCTGTTCAACAAAGACCGGCTGCGCGATGTGATTCATCATTTCATTTATTTCCCGGACACTAGTAAGAAACAGGAAAAAATCGTATGCCGATATCCGCAGTATTATGCTTCGCGCAAACTGTATGAAAGCATCCTCGCGCACCGCAAACCGGAGGGCGACGGAAAGGGCGGAACTTATTTTGGTGCCACCGGCTGCGGAAAGAGTTACACCATGCTGTATCTGGCGCGCCTGCTGATGCGCAGTACCGAAATGGCCAGTCCGACCATCATCCTCATTACCGACCGTACCGACCTGGATGAGCAGCTTTCGGGAACATTCACCAATGCCAAAACCTTCATTGGAGACAACCATATCGTAAGTGTAGAATCCCGCGAAGACCTGAGAACACAGCTGCGCAACCGGGAAAGCGGCGGCGTGTTCCTCACCACCATTCATAAATTCACTGAAGATACCGAACTGCTTTCGGAGCGCACCAACATTGTCTGCATTTCTGACGAAGCACACCGCTCTCAGATCAACCTAGACAAGAAACTGAAGATTACCAACAAGGAAGTGAAAACTGGATACGGCTTTGCCTACTACCTGCATCAGTCGCTCCCGAATGCCACTTATGTCGGTTTCACGGGAACGCCCATCGACAAAACGCTGGAGGTATTTGGTGATGTGGTGGATGCCTATACGATGAATGAATCGGTACAGGACGAAATTACGGTACGCATTGTTTATGAAGGGCGTGCAGCCAAAGTTTTGCTTCAGGCGGAAAAACTGCGGGACATTGAGGACTATTACACCCAATGTGTCGCGGAAGGTTCCAGCGAATACCAGGTGGAAGAAAGCAAGAAAGCCACCACCGGCCTAAATACTATTCTTGGCGACAAAGACCGTTTGAAAGCCGTGGCGCAGGATTTCGTGAATCATTATGAAAACCGCGTGAAAGAAGGTGCTACAGTTTGCGGAAAAGCCATGTTTGTATCTTCAAGCCGCGAAATTGCTTATCTTTTTTACAAGGAATTGCTGGAGTTGAGACCGGAATGGGGAGCAATAAAACCGCACGAAGACGGTGCTGAACTGAAGGAAAAAGAAAAAAAAGAACTGAAGCCCATTGCCAAAGTAAACATGGTGATGACTAGGGATAAAGATGATGAGGAAGATCTCTACAAACTGCTGGGTACAAAGGATGACCGCAAGGAACTCGACCGTCAGTTCAAGCAGGAAAAGTCCAATTTCAAAATTGCCATTGTGGTGGACATGTGGTTGACCGGTTTCGACGTACCATTTCTGGACAGCATTTACATCGACAAACCCATCCAGGAACATTCGCTCATCCAAACCATTTCCCGTGTAAACAGGAAATTCAAAGGCAAGGACAAAGGTTTGGTGATCGACTACATAGGAATCAAGAACAACATGAATTTTGCCTTGGCCAAATTCAACAATGCCGACCAGAACGAGTTTGAGGACATCGACAAGGCCATTACCATTGTAAAAGACCAACTGGATCTGCTGCGGAAGCTCTTTCATCATTTCAACTCCAAACCTTATTTTGAAGGAACTCCTGTGCAGAAACTGGAGAACCTGAACCTGGCTGCAGAATTTGTGCAGAGCACAGAAGAACTGGAAAAACGCTTCATGCGCATCGTAAAGAAAATGAAGGAGGCGTACAATATCTGCTGTTCCTCCGAGGCGTTCAGCAGAGAGGAAGTGGACGAAATTCATTTTTTCACCGCCATCCGTTCCATCATTTACAAACTCACCAGGAAAGAAGCCCCCGACATCGCACAGATGAATGCCCGTGTTGCAAAAATGGTGGAAGAAGCGATACAGAGTGAAGGCGTGGAAGAAGTATTCAAACTCGATGAAAACGCCGGAGAAAAGATTGATATTTTCGGAGAGGAATATCTGGAACGCATCAACCGCATCAAGCTTCCGAACACCAAAATCAAAGTGCTTCAACGGCTGTTGAAAATGGCAATTGACGATTTCAGGAAAGTAAACAAGATCAAGGGTGTTGATTTCAGCAAACGCCTGCAAAGCATCGTGGACAAATACAACGAACGCAGCGAAGACATGGTACTCGCCAATGATGTGCTGGACGATCTTGCCGGGCAAATGGCCGACCTGCTCCGCGATCTGAAAACCGAGAAATACTCATTCGAGAAAATGGGTATCGATTTCGAGGAGAAGTCATTTTACGACATCCTTAAAGAGATACGCGACAAATACAAATTCGAGTACACCGAAGAAAAACTGATTGCGCTGGCCAAAGACATCAAAATCATCGTGGACGACAAAGCTAAATACACCGACTGGAGCGAGCGCGAAGACATCAAAGCCGAACTGAAAGTGGACTTAATCCTTAAACTCGCCGAACATGGTTATCCGCCGGTAACTCGCGACGAAGTCTATAAGGAAATCTTCGAGCAGGCAGAGAATTTCAGGAAATATCGCGGTTCTTAAGATTAATCATAATTCAACAGTATCAATAATTTTATCGAAAATTTAATCTGTCGAAAACCAGCTAAAGTATGGAACTGTTTTCTATCAATATACTATCTTTTACTGATCTTTCCGATTCTAATGCACAGCGCAATGAGAATATTAGAATAGGAGAATATACGGTTTGTAAAGTATGTTGCAAAAAGCGCTATTTCCAAACAACGTATAAATAAAAAAGCTGCTCAGACAATATTATCGGGCAACTTTTTTTATAACCAACATCCTGATACTTGTCTAAAGTGGCAGTACACCTAGAAAAGGCGGTAGCCTACTGCTAAATACATACTGCTGTAACTAATATTGTTGAGGTAAGTTGATTGGTTTTGATCCAATAGATTTTTCTTTGTATTCAGTCTGAATTGAACCGAATAGTGCAGACTAATCAGATAACCAATCCCAAAAGTAAAGTTTGGTGCAGGTTTTAGGTTTGTAGGTTGCTGTTGCCACGGCATGATCAGCTGAGAACTACTAAATGTAGTATTTATCACAAATGCTGCATCAAAAAACAGACAGGAATCGGTGCCAAAATAGCTGTAATATCGTAAATCCAGCGGAGTTTCAATGCCTTTGTAAAAGATGCTCAAAGTTTCTTCTATTGGTCAACTGTAATTGTATTGCCTTGTCCTTGTACTTTCCGAATCATAACTAAAATAAGTAGGCTCCACAAAAATGGCCAGTTTAATATTAAAGAAAGGTAAAGTAGCTTACAAATAAAACCCCATGCGAAAATTGGCTTTGTTCTTAAATTTAGTATTTCCTTGTTGATCAGCAACATGTTCGAAATTTGCTTTCGCACAATTGATAATAGATTGCTGATGGCAAAAAGAACTGTTGATAACTCACTTGATGATTTATTAGTGAACTTCACGCGAATCGATAAATTAGTGTGATATGTCTTTGCCAAGGCGAATTTATGATTTGCTCATTGCTAATTTTTGTTTTAGCCATAGCAATTTTGTCTTGTCAAAGACAAGAAAATGGCCTTGCGCTCTTTGGCCTAGCCCGGATGCGAGCGGAAATCCTTGTGAAATCCACAGCCTATGCAGATGCCAGGGTTTTGGGTACTGGAGCGATAGCGGATGTGCCCAAAACTCGGCAGATGCGGCTGTGGGTGAGCAAGATTGCAGCGGGCAGCCGGAATTAGCTCCTAAAAATAATCCTTAACCTCAGCTTTAAACTCGCAAATCTCCCATGGTCTAATCTTTGCACCTATTGCTGGCATACTAACTTTTCTACAAAAAGAATTATGCGAACGAGATATTTACTACATTTTATTGGTCTTCTTACAATTTCTGCCTTTCTGGTGTCCTGCAGCCAGAAAGATTCTGCGTCTGTCAATGACACCACCGATCAACCGGATGAAATTCTATTCAAAAACGCCACTGTGATTACGGGTATTTCTGAAAATGCCCTCACGAATACTGATGTGCTTGTACGCAAAGGGGTTATCTGTGAAATCGGTGAAAATCTCTCTGCACCGAATGCGAAAGTGATAGATCTTAGCGGTAAAACGCTGATGCCTGCGCTGATCAGTGCGCATGTGCATGTGGGCAATCTGAAAGGTACGGAAAGTCATGGGAGTAATTTCACGCAAGAAAATGTTTTGAGGCATTTGAAGCGATACCAGGATTATGGGATTTTGCATGTGCTTTCCTTGGGTACAGACAGAAAAATTCTTTTTGAGGATGGGTTTTACCAACGCATACAGCAGGATAATGAACCCGGCGCTCGCATGTTCTCGGCTGGTTGGGGATTTGGAGTGAAAGATGGTGCTCCACCGTTTGAAGAACATGATGGCAATGACAATGTTTTCCGACCTCAAAACACGGAAATTGTTTCTCACCACCTGGATTCTCTGAACAGATATGATATCGGATGGGTGAAAATATGGTTAGATGATTTTGGCGATGATGATATTGACAAAATGGATCCGCCGATCTATCAAACTATCATTCAAGAAGCTCATAAAAGAAATATGCAGACCGCGGCGCATCTATATTATCTGGAAGATGCAAAACGCATGGCGAATGCCAATGTGAATAATTTTGCGCATTCCATTCGCGACCGTGAGGTGGACAGTGAAATCATCGACCTGATGATCAGCAAGAATATCTCGTACATACCTACAGTGACTTTGGATGAGTTTGAATTTGCCTATGCAGATGGTGCTCCGTCATGGTTTGAGGATGCTTTTTTCAAAAATTCGCTGGAGGACGGTGCTTATCAAAAAATGCAATCAGCAGAATTCCGAGAAGACCAAAGAGATGAGAATCTGCAACGCAAAAGAAATGCCTTGCAAAATGCCTTGACCAATGTCAAAAAACTCTATGATGCAGGCGTTTTGGTAGGATTTGGTACTGATTCCGGTGCTCAAATCCAGCGCAGCATGGGATTTTCTGAACACAGAGAGCTTGAACTGCTTGTGCAAGCAGGTTTGCTTCCTTGGCAAGCTTTGCAGACGGCAACCATCAACAGCGCCCGAATCATGGGGATTGATAAGGAGTACGGTAGCATTGAAACCGGTAAAAAAGCAGATTTATTGATTCTTTCTGCCAATCCGTTGGAAAACATCAGCAACACGCAAAAAATAGAAAGCGTTTACAAAGCAGGAGTTATGGTGAGCCAAGGTCCGATTCAGAAGTAGTAATCTCAAATCTTATAAGCTGTAGTTCTATAGTAGAACAGATGAAAAAGCAATTCAGCAAAATTTTTACTATCTTGGACTCAACAAAACAAAAAACAATATTATGTCTTGGACAGAGAAAAACAACCAACTCAGCAAAACCTTTGAATTCGAAGATTTCACCGAAGCCTTTGCCTTCATGACGCGCGTAGCATTCTTAGCAGAAAAAGCAGAACATCACCCGGATTGGAGCAATGTGTACAACAAAGTAGAAATAAAACTCACCACGCACGATGCCGACAACACCGTTACAGAAAAAGACAGGAAGTTGGCGAAGGAGATTGATGCAATAAAAGCATGATTTCACCATATCCCAAAATTGGCTGCGGATGATAGCATTTGGATTGCGTAATTTATAGAAATTCAATTCTTTATACCATCTTTCTAAGCACAGCCCATAAGTCTTACCAAAAGTCGGCTACATTTTTGCATCATAGCCCACATGCAGCACGGCGCCAAATTCTTATTGTTCCTTACAGCAATTTTGCTATTACAATCTTGTGATGACCTACGCAGAATCACAGACAACGTATTTGACACCAATGAGAGAGCCGTGTATGAACGCCGTTACAGAGGTGCAGACAGCTTGTTGCTGGCTTGGAAATCTGCCTATGACCAAGCACTTGAAACCCAACTGCAAATCCCGGATAATTATACCGCAAGCGTCAACTACACCGCCCGGCAGCTGCATCCCATGGCATACAATATCACGCTGCGTCGTGGTGATGAAATATACATAGATGCACAACACAGCATGCCAGATCAGCGCATCTTTGTGGACTTCATAGAGCAAAAAGAGTTTGGTTTTACCCCAAAAAGTCAACTACTTAAAAACAATAGATACACCCAACCAGTGCGTGCAGATGGCGATTACACCATCATCATACAGCCAGAAATTGCCTTCCAGGGCGCCATACAGTTGCAGATCTACACCCAACCTTCACTTTCCTTTCCCGTTGTGGGCAAGGGAAATAGAGACATCCACAGTTTCTGGGGCGTAGATAGAGATGGCGGCGCGCGCAGGCATGAGGGCGTAGATGTATTTGCGGCGAGAGGTACGCCTGTAGTGGCGGCAGCAGACGGCATT
This sequence comes from Weeksellaceae bacterium, assembly GCA_030535475.1. Taxonomy (GTDB): domain Bacteria; phylum Bacteroidota; class Bacteroidia; order Flavobacteriales; family Weeksellaceae; genus JAUNRT01. The sequence goes on from JAUNRT010000083.1 coordinate 9,235, forward strand.
GTGACCCGCACCAGAGACCAAGGACGCGGAGGCAAACAAGTATGGCAGCGCCATGGCGACCTTGGTTTTTCAATCTATTATGCGCATCTTGACAGTATCTATGCGCAATCCGGGCAACGGGTTCGTACCGGCGACACGCTGGGCACGGTGGGCAACACTGGCAACGCCATCAACACCCCACCACACCTGCACTTTGGCATATATAGCACGGGTGGCGCCACAGACCCTTATCCATTCATTCGGCAGCGTTCCGTGCCAAAATTCACCCCTACAGACTTTTCTACCGATCAGCACATCCTGAGTGGTTCAAACATACGCACCGGTCCGGAAACCACTTATCCCATCATCCACCAAGTGGCGGAGCGCACACCAGTGCAAGTGCTGGCCGCCAGTGGCAATTGGCGCCACATCATCACACCGCAAGGTTTGCATGCGTTCATCAGCCAGTCAAGATTAGAAGAGTAGAAGCCTAAGTTTAGCTTTCTTATTCACAATTATTTTTTTTAGGAGCTATTTCCTGCTGTCCGCTTGTATCTTGCTCACATACAGCCGCAGATACCGGGTTTCGGGCACGTCCGCTATCGCTCCAGTACCCAAAACCCTGGTATCTGCATAGGCTGTCTGTTTTGCAAGGATACCGCTTCCATCAGGGCTAGGCCAATGAGCGCAAGGCCATTCAGAGCCTATCGGCTCTATTTTCAAACCGTACAATTCCTAATCATACACATCCACCATTCCCACAAAACTTGTTTCCAATCTATTTATGCTAGTTAGGGAACTTGTATTAAGTCACAATTCCAAGTTTTCGCTTGATGAATCCATACTTTGAGAGGTTCATGAAAATCCAATACTTTTCATGTACAAAATGAGGTGAATTTGCATACTATCGGCTCGGTGGAAATGCGTATTTTTACCCAATGAAAAAAGCACTCATCATAGGCGGTAGCGGAGCTACGGGTAAGGAATTGGTAAAACTCCTGTTGCAAGACAGAGATTACACAGAGATAGTCTTGTTTTTGCGTTCGCCTTTAGATTTTCATCATAATAAACTCACTACACACATCATAGATTTTGATAAAGTAGAGGAGTGGCAAGATTTGGTGAAAGGTGATGTGCTGTTCTCTGCCTTGGGCACTACGCTCAAGCAAGCCGGAGGCAAGAAAAAACAGTGGACTGTTGACTATGATTATCAGTACAATTTTGCTGAAATAGCAGCCTCAAACGGCGTTAAAAACTACGTATTGGTATCCGCCACCAATGCCCATGCAAAGTCACCCTTTTTCTACTCAAAAATGAAAGGTCAACTTGAAGAGGCTGTGCAAGAATTGGGCTTTGAGCGTGTAAGCATATTCCAGCCACCGATTCTGGAAAGGTTTCGGGATGATAGAACATTGGAAGGCATGGCAGTGAAAACAGTAAAAGCGGTAAACAAAATTGGCCTTTTCAAAATATGGAAACCTTTGCCTGTTACCGAATTGGCAGAGGCCATGCGTATCGCCGCAAAAACGCAAGTAGAAAGTGTGATGACATACACACCGGCTGACATTAAAAATCTTGTGACCAACCAGTCTGTTTAAAGTTATTTTAAATAGTTTTTAAAAGCTTTTTACTGATCGATGCTTTACTGCAAAGTCCTCAGAATAATTGATAGAAGAGGATGTTGATTCTTGCAGAAAATTGAGCTTGGATAGATACAATTTTTCCATTCATTTCATGTAAAATTCATGCATCCATCGTCTCTTTTGCTGCGCCTATCAACTGGCAAGAGATGGTAAACGTACGACCCCTTCGGGGTCGAATGTTTTGGAATGCAAAAATGCACTAAAAACATGTGACCCCTTCGGGGTCAAGATATAAAAACACCGAAATACAACAGGGAAAAAGCCTATTTTAAATGCAATTTGTTCACTTTTTAAGTGCTTGAAATCAGCATTTTACAAGGAAATTTGAAAATATCTCCAAACTCTTTTAGAAGATTCAATATTATTTGCAAATGCCCGAAATGCGGCTCTTACTCTTTACCCAAAGCATTTAAAGTTTATAGAAAATGGAATTGGATGCGATTTATGCGAACCCTTCGGGGTCGAGATATAAAAATACCGAAATACAAAAGAGAAAAAGCCTATAAACATTGCAATTTATTCACTTTTAATTGCTTGAAATCAGCATTTTACAAGGAAATTTGAAAATATCTCAAAACACTTTTAGAAGAATCAATATTATTTGCAAATGCCCGAAATGCGGCGCTCACTCTTTGCCCAAAGCATTTAAAGTTTATAGAAAATGGAATTGGATCCGTTACGCGACCCCGAAGGGGTCGAATGTTTTTGCTTGGTGGATTCAAGTTATAAATGCAAGTTTCCCTCTATTAGTAATTAGTTGTAAA
>JAUNRT010000084.1 GCA_030535475.1 Weeksellaceae bacterium
ATAAGCATAGTTTTGTTTCATAAGAAAGTTATGTTTTTCCTTAACTTAGTTTTTTTATGTGCAAGTTATTGTCTTTGATTACTTATTTTTCTTTGCGTTAAAAGTTTGCAATTCAATTGCTTAGTGGCTTTTAATCAATATATTGTCTGACTAAAACTATTTTCTGCAAAGTCGAATGGTTTGACAGTTGCATTTCATTAGAAGCTAGAAAACTACATAATTCAACTTCACTTTTACGCCGGATATTTATAAAAGTTTGATTAGCCACTACACAGTTCAGCACCATATATGTATCTTTGCACAGCCTTATGAAAGAGCTTTTCAAACTAAACCCACTCATTTTCAGATACAAATGGCATTTGCTTTTGGGCACCATTTTTATCATCATTTCCAATTTTATTGCTGTTTACACCATTCGATTTGTTGGAGAAGCCATCAATATCATAGAGTCTTTTGTGTCAAATAGCGCCGGTAATGGTGAAGAAGCTTCAATGCGTCAACTTATGTTTTACAGCGCTTTGATCATTGGTTTGCCAATACTCACCGGTATTCTTACCTTTCTCAAGCGCCAAACCATCATAGTAGCCTCACGGCATATAGAGTTTGATCTCAAAAACAATATTTACAAGCATTATCAAGAACTAGACACATCTTTCTACAAAAAAAATCGTACCGGTGATTTGATGAATCGCATAAGCGAAGATGTTGGGTATGTGCGTATGTATTTGGGACCTGGTATCATGTACCCAATAGATTTGCTATCTCTATCCATTATTCTCATCACAGAAATGTTTTTGATAGACAGTACTCTGACCTTGTACACATTGGCACCTCTCCCGGTGCTTTCTGTGCTCATCTATTTTGTGAGCAAGGCCATCAACAAGCAAAGTTTAGTGGTGCAAGAAGAGCAATCTCGTCTTTCATCTCTTGTCCATGATTATTTTTCCGGAATCCGCATCATCAAATCATTCAACAAGGAGAAAGTTGTAATGGAAGAATATGAGGGAAGCTCAGAAAGCTACCGCAGCAAATCCATAGATCTTGCTAATATTCAAGCAGTTTTTGCTCCATTGATGCTCATAGTGATTGGCGTGAGCCAAATACTTATATTGTATGCAGGCGGAGTGAGATACATCAATGGCGCTATTACAGAAATAGGTATTGTAGCACAATTCTTCATGTATTTGAATATGCTCATTTGGCCATTCACCTCATTGGGTTGGGTGTCTATGGTAATACAAAGAGCAGAGGCTTCCATGGGTAGAATCAATGAGTTTCTTAGCACAAAATCATCTTTGCTCAATTTGAATCATGAAAGCAAGGAAATCTCTGGTCATCTCAGATTCGAAAATGTGTATTTTGTGTATGACAACACTGGTATTCAAGCACTCACGGATGTGAGTTTCACCTTACAAGCAGGTCAAACCTTGGCTGTGATCGGAAAGACAGGATCGGGTAAATCTACCATTGCAGATCTTATCGTACGCTTGTATGACCCTACTTCGGGTACCATATATGTAGATGAAATTGCAATACCCCAGCACAACATAGAGTATCTGCGCACGCAAATTGGCTATGTGCCGCAAGAAGCTTTCTTGTTTGGCGATAGCCTTGCAAATAATATTGCATTTGGTGTAGATGAAACCACCCAATCCGAAATAGAAAAATACGCAAAACTGGCTGATGTACATGAAAATATTGTAGATTTTCATCAAGGCTATGAAACTGTAGTGGGTGAGCGCGGCGTCACACTTTCGGGAGGACAAAAACAAAGAGTTTCGATAGCTCGTGCTATGATCAAGGAGCCAAAGATTCTAATTTTTGATGACAGTCTTTCTGCAGTTGACACCAATACAGAGGAAACCATTTTGCAAAACATCATGCAAGAAGGTAAGGAGAAAACAGTAGTCATCATTACCCACAGAGTGTCTGCCGCCAAGAATGCCAATCAAATCATTGTTTTGGACAATGGCCGTATTGTACAAACGGGCACGCATGAATCACTCATTAGCCAATCTGGTCTATATCAGGAAATGTATGCTGCCCAAATCAAAAAAGAAAACAAAGAAGTTCTCTAAAGCATCATTTTAACTCTTTAGGAATTTTGGCAATAAAATCTTGAAGATAAGCTGCGTCTGCGATTTCTGTGCTAATCACCATTTCACCCTTGTGGTGTATGATATGAATGTCTCCAAAAGTGTTTCGTATTTCCTTCACATTTTCCCATTTCACAGGTTTTGCAAAAATGTTGTTCATACGTATCTCTTCTTCATTCCAAAAGAAATAGGTAGTTGGATTTTTAAAGAAATTATATCTGAGTAAAGCCTGAACTACAAACACAATCCCAAGTGGGATGAAAAAAATATTGGATGTGTCATAGGTATGAAAGGCGATTAGGATAACTCCTAGCACAATAAAACCTATGCCTAAATATCGATTAAGATGGATGATTCTCGTCTTGTATAATACCTTATTCATATTTTAATAGCTGCTTGAATTTTAAAGTTTTCGGTTGTTAATTTTAAAGCTTCTGCACTTTTATGCAAATATACAAATAATGAAAAACCCGTTTTGGCTGCGCCAAAACGGGTAAAGTATGAAAAAGTGATATTACAATTATTATTGCATACGGAACACTAATCCGCTATCTTCAAAATAATCTAAAAGCACTACGGAGTTGTCATGAATATTGCCAGCAAGTATCTCTTTAGACAATTTGTTCAACACTTCTTGCTGTATTGCACGCTTGATAGGTCTAGCGCCAAATTGTGGATCATATCCCACATTGGCCAAATGATTCACTGCCTCTTCCGTTGCATCCAAAGTGATTCCTCGCTGATTTAGCACCTTGCTCAATCCTTTCAAATGCAATTCTACAATATTTTTAATTTCAAGTCGACTCAATGGCTTGAACAATGTGATTTCATCTATTCTATTCAAAAATTCCGGTCTGAAGCTCTGTTTCAAAAGTCCAAACACATCATTTTTAGTGCTCTCCATTACTGTATCCAAATCCTTTCCATCTAAGTCTGCAAAATTCTCTTGAATGATATGCGACCCAATGTTACTAGTCATGATGATGATTGTGTTTTTGAAATTCACCGTGCGGCCTTTGTTGTCTGTTAGGCGTCCGTCATCCAGCACTTGTAGAAGTATATTAAATACATCTGGATGCGCTTTTTCCATCTCATCCAACAAGACTACAGAATATGGTCTTCTACGCACGGCCTCTGTAAGTTGTCCACCCTCATCATAGCCTACGTAGCCCGGAGGTGCTCCCACTAGTCGGCTCACCGCATGGCGCTCCTGATATTCAGACATGTCTATTCTGGTCATATTGTTTTCATCATCAAACAGATATTCTGCTAAAGCTTTTGCAAGCTCTGTCTTTCCAACACCTGTAGAACCCAAAAACAAGAAAGACCCAATAGGTTTACGCTCATCCGCCAATCCTGCTCTACTTCTTCTTATGGCATCTGAAACTGCTGTTATTGCCTCTTCTTGTCCCACAACACGTCTGTGCAACTCATCTTCAAGATGTAACAGCTTTTGACGCTCAGATTGCATCATTTTAGTAACAGGTATTCCTGTCCAACGAGCTACAACCTCTGCTATGTCTTCACGATCTACTTCCTCCTTGATCATTTGCACTTCCTGATCTTCGAGTTGTTGCTCAAGAGTTTGGAGTTTGGCTTCTTCTTCTTTGATTCGCCCATATCGCAATTCTGCAACCTTACCGTAGTCACCTGAGCGTTCCGCACGTTCGGCTTCTACTTTATAATCTTCTATATTTTTTCTTGCATCTTGTATAGACTCTGCCAATCCTTTCTCTGTCTGCCAAGTGGCGTTCAATTCTGTACGTTTATCATTCCACTCCGCTAATTCTTGCTTGAGCAGCGCCAGCTTTTTCTCATCGTTTTCACGTTTTATGGCTTCAATTTCTATCTCAAGTTGCATGATTTTTCTATCGAGATTATCCAGCTCTTCCGGTTTGGAATTCATTTCCATACGCAGTTTTGATGCTGCCTCATCTATCAAATCTATGGCTTTATCAGGCAAAAACCGATCAGCGATGTATCGTGTTGATAATTCTACTGCCGCTATGATAGCTTCGTCCTTAATACGAATTTTGTGATGCACTTCGTATTTATCTTTTATACCACGAAGTATAGAAATTGCATCTTCTTCATTGGGTTCTTCTACCATCACCTTCTGAAATCTGCGTTCTAGCGCTTTGTCTTTCTCAAAGTACTTCTGATATTCATTGAGCGTAGTAGCACCAATAGAACGGAGTTCACCTCTAGCCAAGGCAGGCTTCAATATGTTTGCCGCATCCATAGCGCCTTCGCTTGCACCGGCACCCACCAAGGTGTGAATCTCATCTATGAAAAGAATGATGTTGCCATTGCTTCCGGTTACTTCTTTCACGACAGATTTCAAGCGTTCCTCAAATTCACCTTTGTACTTGGCACCAGCAATCAAAGCGCCCATATCCAATGAGAAAAGCTTCTTGTCTTGCAGATTTTCCGGTACATCACCATCTACTATTCTGTGAGCAAGTCCCTCCGCTATCGCGGTTTTCCCGACTCCTGGCTCACCAATGAGTATAGGATTGTTTTTGGTGCGTCTGGAAAGTATTTGCAATACTCTTCTTATCTCTTCATCTCGCCCAATTACTGGGTCTAGTTTTCCTTCCATTGCCAATTCTATAAGATTCTTGGCATATTTGCCCAACGCATTATAGGTTTCTTCAGCAGATTGTGAAGTTACTCTCTCGCCTTTGCGCAATTGTTGCACTACTTCTAAACTAGCTTTGTAAGTAATACCCTGATCTCTAAGCAATTGACCTGCTTTGTCTGATGATTGTGCCAAGGTGAGAAAAAGATGTTCTATGGTTACAAAATCATCTTTCATTTTTAGGGCTTCATTGCCAGCATCATTCAATATACGTGAAAGACTATTTGAAATATGCATATTGCCCCCGCTTACTTTGGGGTAAGACGCTACAAGCGATTTTAGCGCTTGTGAAACATATTGCAAATTTGCTCCTTGTTTGCTGAAAAGAAATTCTATAACTTGAGCTTCAACCTCAAGCATGGCTTGTAGCAAGTGCCCAGCTTCTATGGCCTGATGACCTTGAGCTTGTGCTATCTGCTGTGCTTTTTGCACGGCTTCCTGCGCTTTTATTGTAAATTTATTTATATCCATTTTTTACTAATTTTTGTGTTTTTTTTTATTTCTTTATTGTTTTCAACATTCAAGCAAATTTTTTACCTAACTCCTTAAATGTCAAAATTACATGTTTTGCATGGGAGAATTGACTAAAAAATGCCGTTTTTGCAGGTAGAGAAAGTTTTTATGAAATATTGGCATATATTATGTAATTATTGCTTGAATATTGTAGTAATCAAAAATTTTTTGTAAAATTGTTATCCTAAAAAAAATCGAATAAATGAAAAATGTAATTTTCTCTCTTTTGTTGATGCTGGTTGGAAGTTTTGCTTTTGCGCAGTCGCCTATAGGTATTTGGAAAACTATGGATGACGAAACGGGTAAGGCAAAATCTCATGTTCAAATTTTTGAGCAAAATGGGCTGTTGTATGGCAAAGTGGTCAAAATTCTAGACCCGGCAAAGCAAAACGCTGTTTGCAAAGACTGTTCTGGTGAAAGAAAAAACCAAAGAATTCTAGGAATGCAGATTTTGAGCGGTTTGAAAAAAAACGGCTCTAAATGGGATGGTGGAAAAATCATTGATCCCAATAAAGGAAAAGAGTACAGCAGCTCTCTTGAATTGGATGGTAACGACACATTGAAAGTACGCGGATATATGGGGATTTCACTCCTAGGTCGCACGCAGACTTGGCATAGAGTGAAATAATCTGACATTCCAATCTAAAGAAAATATCGCCGGCATATGATGCCGGTTTTTTTGTTCTTTACTGAAAATGTAGATTGGATGAAATGGCGATGTATATGTAAAGGCAAAAGGTGCGAGCGCGGCAGGTAGTAGGCGGCAAGCCCACAGGATTTGGGTGTAGATGTAAACTGAGCAGGTGAAGGGTATGAAGCGGATGCGCAATAACCGTAACCGCCAGTTTACACACCCAAAGCCGAGGACTTATAGCCGAATACCGACCGCTTTGCCGAAAATTAAAATATTGAATGATTGACCTTCTTTTCAATGAAATTGCTGTGCACATAAACGCGGATTTTACAGCAAAGCGGTGCCGCCCAAATAATAAAAAAGAAATAGCTGTAGAAATGTTTTCATGTTTTTCAGCTTTTGATTATCTTTATGGGCCAGAAATAAATTTCATGACAAAAACAATTAATTTACTGACAGTCAGCTTATTGCTCCTTGTTATCTCTTGTAAACCTACAAGTGTATCAACGCAAGAGGCCGGCACTACAAAAAATGCACTGGATATGACTCAAATCTTGCCGGATAATCCGCTTTCTTACCCTAGTACTTTACCGTACCAAACGCCTGATTATAACAAGATTGAAGATCACCACTTCCTCCACGCCATGCAGACGGCGATGGATATTCAAAACAGAAATGTGGAGAATATTGTGAAAAACTCTGCTGCTCCAACTTTTGAAAATACTTTGATTGCATTGGAAAGCAGCGGTAGAGATTTGAGTAGAATTTCTATGATTTTTTCTTCTCTTGCCGGTGCGCATACCAATGATAAAATCAAAGAGACACAGAGAAAATTGTCACCACTACTCTCCCAACACAGAGATGGCATATACCTGAATTCTAAGCTATTTGCCAAAGTGGATGCGGTATATGAAAATAGAAAAAACTTGAATCTCTCTGCTGAGGATTTGAAACTTGTAGAGGAATATCATCAGCGTTTTGTGCTCTCTGGAGCTAGGCTGAATGATGCGCAAAAGAAGAAGTTGAGTGGAATAAACGCTGAAATGGCAGGTTTGGAAACCGAGTTTAATCAAAAACTATTGGAAGCTACAAATTCTGTGAAATTGCCGGTGAAAAAAGAGGAATTGAAAGGGCTAACGGACACTCAAATTGAGAATTTGAAGCAGGATGATGGTTCATATGCCATTACCTTGATGAACACTACACAGCAACCCTTACTAAGCTCATTAGACAACCGCGATTTGCGCAAAAGACTTCTGAATACATCTATTGAAAGATTGGAAAGTAAAATGCTGAATACTTCGCAGATTGTAGAACAACTTGTGCGCCTAAGGGAACAAAAAGCTCATCTGCTGGGATTTGGTTCTTTTGCAGAGTGGAGACTGCAGGATACTATGGCGCAAGATCCGGCGACGGTTTTTGAATTTTTCCGCGAGATGGTGCCGGGAATCAACAAAAAAGCTGATGCTGAGAAACTTGCCATAGAAACTCTTATGCGCAAAGATGGTATCACTGATGGTGTGAAGCCATGGGATTGGGCATACTATGCAGAAAAAGTGCGCGCTGATCAATATTCTCTTGATGAAAATGAGTTGAAACAATACTTTGAGCTCTATAGCGCATTGGAAAACGGTGTGTTCTACGCTGCCAACAAACTATATGGTATTAGTTTCAAAAAACGTACAGACATACCTGTGTATCACCCAGATGTAGTGGTGTATGAAATTTTTGAACATGATGGAACACCAATGGCGCTCTTTTTTGGTGATTTCTTTGCTAGACCTTCTAAAAGAGGTGGAGCGTGGATGAGCAATTTGGTACAGCAGTCTCATCTGTTTAATGAAAAACCAGTGATCACCAATGTGTGTAATTACCAAAAGCCACCTGCCGGTGAGCCTGCCTTGATAAGCTTTGATGATGTTACCACCCTATTTCACGAGTTTGGGCATGCTTTGCACGGATTGTTTGCAGACCAAAAATATGCAATGCTATCCGGAACGTCTGTAGCAAGAGATTTTGTAGAATTACCATCTCAAGCTAACGAGTATTGGGCCACGCATCCTGAGGTTTTGCAGAACTATGCGAAACACCACAAAACCGGTGAGCCTATACCAGCGGATTTGATTGAGAAATTGAAGAATTCACGCACTTTCAATCAAGGATTTAGCATGACAGAAGTGATGGGTGCGGCATTTATAGACCTGCATTGGCATACAGATGAAGCGAGCGGCTTGCCTGAGGGTATGGGTCAACCTAGAAATTTTGATGAGAATGTATTGCGCAAGGAAAACTTGTGGAATGATGCTGTGCCACCTCGCTACTTTAGTAGCTACTTTGCCCACGTGTTTGGCGGTGGATATGCAGCGGGCTACTACTCATATCTATGGACAGAAATGCTTGCACATGACACCAGTGCATGGTTTGCAGAGCAAGGAGGGCTTAGTAGAGCTGCCGGTGATAGATATAGAAAAATGATACTATCCCAGGGCAACACACAGGAATACAAAAGCATGTATAGAAACTTCCGAGGTGCCGAGCCCCAGATAAAGCATATGCTGCAAGCTCGTGGATTGAATTAATGCTTACGGAATATTAAAACAATAATTGATGCAAATCAGAATTCAAAGTATTTTCAAAACTGGAATTCTACTGCAATCACAAAAAAGATTACAAGAAAATATTAAATAAATTAATGCAAAATCTTTCAATGATATGAATATCAATGATTTTTCACTACGCCATGTGGGAGTTCATGGCGAGGATCGCGATGCGATGCTCCAAACCATTGGCGCTGAGTCTATAGATCAGCTTATAGACCAGACATTGCCATCCAATATACGCACAGATGTGCAACTAGATCTGCCGGAACCGTTTTCTGAACTGGAAAACTTCAGACACATGAAGCAGATTGGTAGCAGAAACGCTACTTTCAAATCCTACATAGGTTTTGGATATTATAATACCATTTTGCCACCTGTAATTCAAAGAAATATCTTGGAAAATCCAGGTTGGTACACAGCCTATACACCGTACCAAGCAGAGATAGCACAGGGAAGATTAGAGGCATTGCTCAACTTCCAAACTATTGTGTCAGATCTCACTGCTTTACCTATCGCCAATGCTTCATTGCTAGATGAAGGTACTGCTGCTGCTGAGGCTATGCACATGTTCTACGAGTCTAGAAGTAGAGACGCTGTGAAAAACAACGTAAACAAGTTTTTTGTTTCAGAAGAAGTATTTCCACAGACAATAGCTGTATTAGAAACCAAAGCAGATGGTTTGGAAATAGAGCTTGTAATTGGCAATCATGAAGACACTACTATAGATGAGAGTTTCTTCGGAGCTTTGCTGCAATATCCTGCCAAGCATGGTGAAGTCTATGATTACACCAACTTCATAGCGCACGCCAAAGAAGTTGGCGTTAAAACAGCATTAGCTGCAGATATTTTAGCGCTCACACTACTCAAAGCACCAGGAGAATTGGGTGCCGAAGTAGCCATAGGTAGTACACAAAGATTGGGAATCCCCATGGGATTCGGTGGCCCGCATGCTGCCTATCTAGCCTGTACAGAAGATTATAAAAGACAAATACCGGGTAGAATCATAGGTATTTCACAAGATTCTAACGGCAATCAAGCGCTCCGCATGGCGCTACAAACGCGTGAGCAGCACATCAAGCGTGAGCGTGCAACTTCCAACATCTGTACAGCACAAGTATTGCTTGCAGTGATGGCGGGGATGTACGCTACTTATCACGGACCCAAAGGTTTGAAATTCATCGCCCAAAGCATTCATCAGAAAGCGGCTCAATTAGAATTTGCGCTGAAAGAAATGGGCTACAAAATGCGCAATGAGCATTACTTTGACACCTTGCGTATTTGCACCAAAGAACTAGACAGGGAAAAACTACAAGCCATTTGCGAAGAAAATTTTGTAAACATCAACTTCTTCTGCCATGAGTCTGTGAGCATATCTCTTGACGACCTAGATGCAGCTACAGATGAGGGAATAATGGATTTGCTCAACGTATTTGCACAATATAAAGGTCAGGAATACAAGTTTCTCAAAGAGAAAAAGCAGTCTTCTCGCATACCATCCGGTTTGGAGCGCCAATCAGACTATCTCACGCATGAGGTATTCAATAAGTACCACACCGAAACAGAAATGATGCGCTACATCAAGCGATTGGAGCGCAAAGACTTGGCACTCAACCATTCAATGATTCCACTGGGTTCTTGCACCATGAAGCTCAACGCCGCTTCGCAGATGTTGCCGCTCAGTTGGTTAGAGTTTGGAGGCATACACCCTTTTGCTCCGAGACATCAGGTTCAAGGCTACCTGAACATGATCAAAAACTTGGAAAAATATCTATCCAATATCACCGGGTTCAAGGCTACTTCATTGCAGCCCAACTCGGGAGCACAAGGAGAGTACGCCGGTCTTATGGTCATCCGCGCGTATTTGCATAGCATAGATCAGAAACACAGAGACGTGGTTGTGATCCCTGAAAGTGCGCATGGCACCAACCCTGCTTCTGCAGTGCTTGCAGGCATGAAGGTAGTTGTAGTGAAAAACAATGAAGATGGTGAGCTAAACATTGACGATCTCAAGGCTAAACTTGAAAAGCATGGCGAAAACCTTGCAGCGCTCATGATCACCTACCCATCTACTTATGGGATGTTTGACAACAACGTGAAAGAAGTTACACAGCTTATCCATGAGCACGGAGGCCAAGTATATATGGATGGTGCCAACATGAACGCACAAGTAGGTCTCACCAATCCGGCGCATATTGGCGCAGATGTGTGTCACCTCAATTTGCACAAAACCTTTGCTATACCACATGGCGGTGGTGGCCCGGGCGTTGGCCCTATTTGTGTCGCAGAGCACCTCGCTCCTTTCCTACCGGGTAATCCGTTGGTAGAAGCCGGTGGCGAGCAAGCATTGCACGGTATATCTTCCGCACCTTATGGCTCAGCGCTCATACATTCCATTTCTTATGCATACATTCGCCTTTTGGGTGCCAAAGGTCTCACACTCAGCACACAAACAGCTATACTCAATGCCAATTATCTCAAAAACAGATTGGAGGAGCATTACGCTATTCTGTACCAAAACAACAATGGCCGCGTAGGACATGAAATGATCATAGACTGCAGACCATTTAAGAAGATAGGCATAGAAGTTACAGACATTGCCAAGCGATTGATGGACTACAATTTCCATGCGCCAACCGTATCATTCCCGGTGGCAGGTACGTTGATGATAGAGCCAACAGAGAGTGAAAGTAAGGAAGAACTAGATCGCTTTGCAGAGGCTCTCATCCAGATCAAGAAAGAAATAGATGAAGTGGCCAATGGCGATTATCCGGAAGACAACAACGTGCTTGTAAACTCACCACACACCCAAGAATTGCTCACGGCAGATGATTGGGATCTTCCTTACACACGTCAGAAAGCCGCTTATGCACTAGATTGGGTGGGCGAGCGTAAATTCTGGGCCAGCGTGGGTAGAGTAGATAATGCATATGGCGACAGAAATCTCATTTGCACATGTCCTGAAGTAAGTAGTTACGAGTTGGGATAAGCAAAAATCTCAATATCAAATACATATTAAAAAAGCCGTCTAAGAATAATTAGGCGGCTTTCTTTTATCCTAATCTCCAAAATGGAGGATAATTTTTTTGAGACTTTTGAATAATTGATTTGAGAAAAAGAAATCGTCATTTGAACTA
>JAUNRT010000012.1 GCA_030535475.1 Weeksellaceae bacterium
TGATACCAGAGAAATTTAATTTCCAATTTGCTTAGGTTTAACAGCGAACTCTATAATAAACATGGCGTAGCCAAGTTGCTACGGAGATGTTGGCTATATCCTTGTGCAGTATATGACTCTGCAAAAATAGCTCTGGCGTTACCGGTTCGCGGCTTATCTGCGAGAGTGTGGCGCCGAAGCTTTTTGTAGAGACAGGTAAGCAAGAAGTTGCGCAATACCTCATTGCCGTGCCTACGGAGACGTACAAAAAATAAAAAACCCGAAACCAAGTTTCGGGTATTATAAAATCTTTCATTACTGAAGTTTAAGCTTTGCTATCTAGTGCCAAATCCAGCACTTGTGCAGAGGTTTCCACATAGTGAAACTTGAGTCCTTTCAAGTATTCTTCCTCTATTTCATTCACATCTTTTTCATTGTCACGTGAGAGGATAATTTCTTTGATTCCGGCTCTTTTTGCAGCCAAAATCTTCTCTTTGATACCACCAACCGGCAGCACTTTGCCACGTAGTGTGAGCTCTCCGGTCATGGCAAGATTTTTCTTCACTTTTCTCTGAGTAAATGTACTCACAAGCGAAGTAAGCATGGTGATACCTGCAGATGGTCCATCTTTGGGAACAGCGCCTTCCGGCACGTGTATATGCACATTGCTCTCTTTCACCAGGTCTAGCGGTATGTCAAATCTTTCATGATTAGCCTTGATATATTCCAGCGCTATTTTGGCAGACTCTTTCATCACCTCACCCAGATTTCCCGTCATAGACAGAGCAGATTTGCCCGGTGAGAGTATGCTCTCTATGTAGAGAATGTCACCACCCACGGCGGTATAAGCCAAGCCTGTAGCTACACCAGCCACATTCAGTTGCTCATACTTTTCAGACTCGCGAGGTACACCCAATATTTTTTCAATTTTCTCGCGGGGCATTTTAGCATCTACTTCATGCTCCATCGCAATATCTTTGGCCACATTGCGCACCAATTGGGCAATTCGTTTTTCCAGCGTACGCACACCGCTTTCACGGGTGTAGCCATCTATCACAAAAGCTATTTGCGCCGCAGTAAGATTCAGATCATTTTTCTTGAGACCGTGCTCTGCCAGTTGTTTAGGAAGTAAAAACTTCTTGGCAATTTGAGTTTTTTCTTCAAGCGTATAGCCATTTACCTGTATCATCTCCATGCGGTCGCGGAGCGGCGCAGGAATGTTGCTTATATTGTTGGCAGTAGCAATGAACAACACGCGGCTCAGGTCAAACCCCATTTCTAGATAATTGTCATAAAAAGCATTATTCTGCTCCGGATCCAGCACCTCAAGCAGCGCAGAAGTAGGGTCGCCATGATTGCTTCTACCCAGTTTGTCTATCTCATCCAGCACAAACACAGGATTGGCAGATTTTGCTTTTTTTATGTTTTGCAGCACCCTGCCTGGCATAGCACCCACGTAAGTTTTGCGGTGTCCACGTATCTCAGACTCATCATGCAAGCCTCCAAGAGACATGCGCTGGTAACTTCTGCCCAGAGCCTCTGCTATAGACTTTCCAAGTGAAGTTTTTCCCACACCAGGCGGGCCATACAAGCATAGAATTGGTGATTTCATGTCATCACGCAACTTCAAAACCGCAAGATATTCAAGTATGCGTTCTTTCACTTTTTTCAGTCCATAATGATCACGGTTCAGCACCTTTTCTGCTTTGGCAATGTCTATTTTCCCGCCGCCAAATTCATTCCAAGGCAGGTCTAGCATGAACTCTAAATAGTTTCTCTGAATAGAAAACTCCGGCATTTGCGGGTTTAGACGCGTCAGGCGCTTGAGCTCTTTCTGGAAATGCTCCGCCGTTTCAGACTCCCACTTCATATCTTTCGCCCGCTTCTCAAGTTCAGCAATTTCCTGCTCCTGAGACACCCCGCCAAGCTCTTCCTGTATCTGTCTCAGCTGTTGATTCAGAAAATATTCACGCTGTTGTTGGTCCATCTCAGAGCGCGTTTTAGACTGAATATCATTCTTCAATTGCAGTTTTTGAAACTCAACATGCAGCAATTTCAGCGTTTCCGTAGCGCGTAATTTCATGTCATTTTCTTCCAGTAGTTGCTGCTTTTGCTCCACAGCAATATCTAGGTTAGAAGACACAAAATTCACCAGAAAAGATGGGCTCTCAATCGTGTTTATCGCAAAACTAGCCTCCGTGGGTATCATTGGGTTATTTTTGATGATATCCATGGCTATATCCTTCACAGAGTCTATGATGGCGTTGTATTCTTTATCGTTTTTGCGCGGCTTTTTCTCCTGCAGCTTTATCACTTCCGCCATGAAATATGGCTCATCTGCCACAAAGTTTTTCACCTCAAAACGGCTCAATCCCTGCATTATCACGGTGATATTGCCATCTGGCAACTTTATCATTTTGTGTATGCGCGCCACCGTGCCTATGCGGCTCAGATCCTCCATGCTCGGCTCATCCAGCTCCAAATCTTTTTGTGAAACCACCCCAATCAGCTCCTTTTTTTTGTAAGCTTGCTGCAGTAGTTTTACAGACTTCTCACGCCCGGCAGTTATAGGAATCACAACCCCCGGAAAAAGCACAGTATTGCGCAGAGGTAGCAGGCTCAGCACCTCCGGCGTCTCAGTATTCAGCAATTCCTCCTCCTCTTCTTGGCTCAGTAGCGGTATAAATTCCGCATCATCTGCAATATGTTCTTGTAGTGTCAAATTGTCTATTTGTATCGGCATATAATTTCTATCATTCAAA
Source organism: Weeksellaceae bacterium (assembly GCA_030535475.1). Classification (GTDB taxonomy): domain Bacteria; phylum Bacteroidota; class Bacteroidia; order Flavobacteriales; family Weeksellaceae; genus JAUNRT01. The sequence goes on from JAUNRT010000012.1 coordinate 2,742, forward strand.
TTCGTCTGCCATTTTGTCGCAGCTCACGGCGTGTGTAAATCGCTTATACTCAGCGTAACATCCGTAAAACCCTCACAAAAAGGCTTCCAACCCAGCATTGCATGCGTGGGATATTACTACAAGTCAAACCATGTGCCATGCCAAGTTATAGCAAGTTTAGATTTTTTATTTTTTGGAGCTATTTCCCGCCGCCCGTTGCAATCTTGCTTGCCTTTGCCTGCTCAACCCAGACTTTGCAAGCACACTCTCAGGCTATCGCCGTGACCCGGTACTTGCAAAGTCGGTTTCGCACAGGCAAAGGCTGTGCAAGGATTTCCACTCGCGTCGGGGCTAGGCCAGCCCACAAGGCCATTTTTTCTTTGCTTCGCAAAGAACATTACATTTTGCATTTGAGAGTTTGCAGCCTTTTTCACAAGAAATAATCAATAGAAATCACCTATAAAACATTCCCTTATTCACGAATAATCCTATTGCCTCAAAAAGTTTTCAATTTGTTACGATTAATGATAGTACTGCAATTCGCAACCATTCCTTTCATAAGTCCATTGCATCTGAAAGGGATTTTCAATGGGTTTCAAATAGTATTTAAATCTGCTTGCTGTTTTTCAGCAAAGTCGGCGTATGCACAAAAATAAGTTTGCTCAATCTTTTTGAAATCATTCGTATCTTTATCCGACATGAAAAAACCACTCCATGGCAAAGGAGCGCTCGTCAATCCACACAACAGATTTGACAAGCATGTCTATCAAGCCTCTATTTATGATGATTTACCGCCAGACCAGCCTACAGGCAAAGTGCAGGTGACAGAGGTTTTTCCCAAAACCATTGTCAATCCTGTCCCTAGTCCTGACCTGCCTTTTGATTATAGCATGAATCCTTATCAAGGCTGTGAGCATGGTTGCAGCTATTGCTACGCACGTCCCACACATGAGTATTGGGGTTTCAATGCAGGCAACGATTTCGAAAGTAGGATAATGGTCAAGAAAAATGCACCGCAATTACTTGAAAAATTCTTTCAGAAAAAAAATTACTTAGCCTCACCCATAGTATTGTCAGGTAATACAGACTGTTATCAACCCATTGAACGTCAACTCAAAATCACGCGTGAAATCCTAGAGAAGTTTCTTCTTTATAAGCATCCTGTGGCTATCATTACCAAAAATGCACTTGTATTGCGAGATTTAGATATTCTAGAACAGCTCAATGCACTCAATCTCATAAGAGTAAATATAAGCATCACCAGTCTCAATGAAGTGCTACGCAGACAGCTAGAACCCAGAACATCCACGGCTGCTCAGCGTTTGAACGCCGTACAACAACTTTCTGCCAAAGGCATACCGGTAAATGTGATGATGGCACCCATCATTCCTATGCTCAATAGCTCAGAAGTACTGCCATTGGCCAAAGCCGTTTCAGAAGCTGGCGCCAAAAGTATGGGTTATAATATGGTAAGGCTCAATCAGAGTGTGCTACCGGTTTTCACAGCCTGGCTAGAACATTACTACCCAGATGCCAAAGACCGAATCTTGGGTCATATTCATCATATACAGGGTGGATCACCTATGGCGCAATCATCCATAGATACATCAAAAAATATAGGTGACGTACCTAGCGATTTTCTGAATGAACAATTGCATAAAAGCACACAGGGTTTCAGACCACAGGGCACATACAGCAGTCAGAAGTTTGGGGAGAGACGACGAGGTACAGGCAAAATGGCTGAATCTATCAAAGCAACCATTGAATTGGCCAAGAAAAAATACTTTTCACAAGAGTTTATAGAACCACTCAGCACACAGCATTTCAATCCGCATCCGCAGCAGTTTCGCTTAGATTTGTGACTTGATAGATTAAGAAACGGTTTTCAATCCGATAATAGACAAAATCAATGTGAACAAGAAAAATACACGCCAGAAATGCGTTGGTTCTTGAAACACAATTATCCCCAGGGTCACAGTGCCTATCGCACCAATCCCTGTCCATACCGCATAGGCTGTGCCTATGGGTAGGTGTTGTGTAGCCTTTACTAGCAATGCCATGCTCACAAACAGGCATACCAAGAAACCTGCATACCAAGCCCATTTTTCATTGCCGGTAGAGAATTTTGCCTTGCCAAGGCAAAAGGCAAATCCTACCTCAAACAATCCTGCTATTATGAGAAGCATCCAGTACATATCCTAGCTTTTTTATAAATAAATGGTAAATATAGTCCAATTAAATGGAAAAAGAGCGCAGAAACTCTGCGCCCTTATTACCTGATTATAGTTGGCAATATAAATATGTTGCCACCCCATATATTTGCTACACCGCTTGTGGTACTACAGCAAGTGGGCGCAAAATTTGATTGATTCTACCATTCCACTTTTCTATAGATTGCAATTCACCACTCAATTTGAGGTTGTATGCAGAGTTGTAAAACTCTAGCTCTTCGTTACAATCTCTACCCACAAATTGCAGCGCCAATCTGTCTATGATTTCATACTTCTCTGCATGTTGAGAAACTCTTGTTTGCTTGATCACCTTGCAGTGAGATTTGGTGGTGAGATCAATGGTTTTATCCCATTGCAAATCTGGATTTCTCATGATGAAAAACAGAAGTTTGCCGGTGCTGTCAAGAGCGATGTGGTAATCTCCACAATTTTCATGCTCTGCTAGTTGTGCATTGTGATTGTGTGCAAGTGTCTCTAGCTCTTTGAGCTGGGTTTGCAATTTTTTGGTGCCTACTTTTAGAAAAAGGGCTATGCCTATGAAGCATGCAGCCAATATAGCCACAGCTATGAATAATGATACTATTGTCATTGTGATTTTGGTATTAAATGTTATGATGTTTTAGAAAAAATTTGGATTTCTGTGTAGCAGAAAGCCCTACATACACATGCCAACCTAGTCTCTGCCTATGGCATTGTATGCTTCGAAAAATATCATAAGAGATTTACCAAAAAGTGTGAAAGATATAGAACAGGTTCGTAATTCTTTTCTGAATGAGCATGTCATGGCTGAGTGCCGTTCGTTCCAAGAATTTTGCCTGTAAGTAATTTGCAAGATTTTGATGAAAAAGTTGATGCGCCGTGAGCGAAATTTTGAATACCGGTTGCAGATTGGTGTAACTGGTAGCAATTGGAATTTCTCTCGCAATTTGATGTGCAAAGAGGTAGCCGGCACCGGGAGATATATGCTGCCCGTGCTGTGCCGTAATGGCGTGCTCAGAGAAATTTTGAAAATCTTTGCTGTCAAAACTTGTTGCAACAGAATATAGCAGAGCTATGCCTGCTACTAGAATTATATGCAACCACTTTTTCACAATACAAAATTACTAAAATATTTTATGCAAATAATCTAAAATTATGCAGAAAAAACAAAAAAAACCTGCGGCCGCAGGTTTTTTTTTGTTTTCTTAATTTTTGATGCTAAGCAACTTAAACGTTAAGTTCTCCGTGCTCGCTATCTTTTTTGGCCAAATCTGAGCCGGTAACAGCATCAAAAGCCATCATAGCAAATCCGGCTATTCCTCCACTCTTGTTTTCCCAATAGTGTACTTCTTGCGGTCTTACGCCTATAATAGAAACATTGGGGTCATCTTTCCCTTCCTCAAACCAAGCTTCTGCCATTTTGCTCCACTTGTCTTCAATAGTAGCACGATCTGTATAGATGTCTGCTTTACCAAAAATGCTGAGGTATTCGCTATTGCCTTTGTCTAGGAAAAAGAGTTGTGTTTCTGCGTCTTTTTGCAAATGATAGTTCTTGTCAGAATCTTTGCCGCTGATGAACCAAAGGATACCATCATCATCTACTTCTTGCAAAGACATAGGTCTTGCAGAAAGTGGACTCTGGCTGAGCTTGGTGCACATGAAGCAAACACGTGCGCCTTCTGCCATATCTTTTAGTTTTTCTTGTGCTTTTTTGTCGTAATAATTTTTGGTGCTCATAATTTTTGATTTTTAAAATGAAAAGTACGGCTTACTCTCCGGCTGCCCAATCGGTTGCATACTTATAGTTGTCTTTGTCAAATCCTTTGAATTCGCCAGGCATAACAACACTGAATACTTTCGTGAAATTTTGAATGGCTTCGCTGTCTGTAACAATGGCCGAGCGGTTCCATTTGGTGATATTGTTGAGGCCGAGCATGGCATCCTTCCACCAAGCGCCTGCAGTGAAGTTGGAAATAGAGGTTTCTAGGATGAAAATAAGGTTGATTTCATCTATTTCTCTTACTTGCTGTTCTACGGCAGGGATTACTACGTGGTCGAAGTCGTTTTTGTCAACCTCGCCTTCAAACTGGAAGGCTACAATGTTGGGGTACTCGGTGTCGATTTTTTTGATCATAGTTGTCAGAGTTTTACATGTTGTATTAGCCACATGATTTTTTGATGTTTTTTGTAGATATGACTAATTGATTTTTTTTTGTGATCTGTAACAATAGAATATCAAAAATTATGACAAAAATTGTGTTTTAACATAAGTTTTTGAATTATTTTTTTCAGGCAATATAGTTGTGAAAAGCTAGGTAGTGAGAATTTGGGTGTCATGCATTGCAAATATGAGACGATAGTGGAAATTGCGAAAATGGCTGTCTTCAAAACATCGCAATGCGGAAAGGATTGAAACGCAGCAGATAAAATGCGTTCGCTTGACTAGGTAGAAAACTAAAAAGGTTTTCAGTGCAGTCTGAATTTAGCAATTAAAAATAAAGTGAGAAAAAGAATTCAATGCAGCAAATTGGGCTTAAGGGTTGGCCGCGGCAGGTGGTAGGCGGCTACCCCGCAAAGCAGACAAGTGATGCCTGAAGCCGAGCAGCGGGGTTGAGAGAATAAAGAAAACCCGTCTGCGAGGACTGAAGGCCACTTGGCTGCTGCGGAGTAATAGCCGAACACCGACCCTTTTCTTGGGCTTTAGAGACGCTACTGATCGCATGTCATATATTACCCTCGCTTATTGCGTCTCAACTGCCCAAAAAAGGGTGCCGCCCAAATAAAAATAAGAAAATAATAGGGGCTCTGTCATAATGGCAGTGCTGACCTTGTGGCAATGATTTTGAGTATGGGAGTGCTGATACAAAAAAGTAAGATAGTACCATGATACACGATAATGAGCACTTTGAAGAGGAGGATTTTTTGGAGGAAAATAGCCATGATGAAGAGGATGTAATGGGGTCTGATGAGGATTTGCTAGCGGCTGAGAAAGATAGATATGTGAGGCTGTATGCAGAGTTTGAGAATTATAGAAAGCGTAGTACGCGAGAAAGAAATGATGTGCTGTTGTATGGCAATGAGAACCTGCTACGGGATTTGATGCCTGTGGTAGATGATTTTGAGCGTGCCATGCCTATGATTCTGGAGTCTGAAGATCAAAAGACTATGAAGGGTGTAGAGCTGATACACCAAAAATTGATGGACATTTTGAAACATAAAGGTTTGAATGCTATAGATGTGAAAGCTGGGGATGAGTTTGATGTAGAATTGCATGAGGCTGTAACTCAAATTCCGGCACCGGACCCTTCTTTGTCTGGGAAAATTGTGGATGTGATAGAAACAGGCTATAAGCTGCATGACAAGGTGATACGCTTTGCTAAAGTAGTTGTAGGTAAATAGTAGGCTATGGCAAAGAGAGATTACTATGAAATACTGGGTGTGAGCAAGGATGCTACTACCCAAGAGCTGAAGAAGGCTTACCGTGCGATTGCTCTAAAATATCACCCGGATAAGAACCCTGACAACCGCGAAGCTGAAGAGAAATTCAAAGAGGCGGCAGAGGCGTATGAGGTGCTGAGCAATGCGGAGAAGCGTGCGCGCTATGACCAGTTTGGCCACGCAGGAATGAGTGGTGCTGGTGGATTTGGCGGCATGAATATGGAAGATATTTTTGCCAATTTTGGCGACATTTTTGGTGGCGCTTTTGGTGGAGGTTTTGGTGGTTTTGGCGGCGGAGGTGGCCGACAACAAGGTTCTAACCTACGCATACGCGTGAAGCTGAATCTGCCGGAAATGATAGAGGGTGTGACACGTAAAGTGAAGGTGACGCGTATGGTGCTGGCGAAAGGTGCAACTTTCAAAACTTGCCCCAGCTGCCAAGGACGTGGACAGCAAATGCGCGTGATGAATACGCCTCTTGGTCAAATGCAGACAGCTACTACTTGTGGCACTTGTAGAGGTATAGGCAAACTTGCGGACCATATACCGGCTGGCGCTAATAATATGGGGCTGATAAAGGAAGATGAAGTGGTAGAGGTGAAAATACCACCGGGTGCACGTGAAGGAATACAGTTGCAAGTGAGAGGTAAAGGAAATGAAGGCCCAATGGGATCTTTTCCGGGTGATCTGATTGTTGTAATAGAAGAGGAGGATCATGCTCCGCTGTATAGAGATGGCAACAATCTACACTATGATTTGCATATAGGACTACCAGATGCTATACTTGGCGCTGAGAAAGAAATACCAACTGCTAATGGTAAGGCTAAAATAAAAATAGAGCCCGGCACGCAGAATGGCAAAATACTTCGCTTGAAGTCTAAAGGTATTCCAAGTCTTGAAAGCTATGGTAGTGGTGATCTATTTGTACACGTGAATGCCTATATACCTGAGAAATTGGATAAGAAATCCAGAGAGTTTTTTGAGCAAATACGTAGTCATGAAGATTTTGCTCCGCAGTCTGCCAAAAAAGAACGCTCATTCTTTGAACGTGTGAAGGATATTTTTGGCAATTGAATTTACAAACTTCTCCGCTAGGGAAGTAAGTGAAAAAATCATAGGTGCTGCAAGCTTGCTTGCAGCACCTGTTTTTTGTGGGTGAAATAAGAAAGGTGAAGAAATGAAGGAGTTGTGAATAATGAAAATGACTTTTTCAAGAAATTTTGTATTTTAGAAGCATCGAACTATTTATTAAATGAAACAACACTCAACCAATTATAAAAATACTCTTATAGAAGTAGCAGAAGATACACGTGCAACTGAAAGTGTAGAACCACCAAAGAAATTTCCGCCTTCTATAGCTGAGCTACAACATCAAGTGATAAGCGAGAATCCATATAGATATAGCTCAGATGACGTGATATTTGGGATTTGGGCCAATAGAAATGGCGTTGAGGAAGCAGATATGGAAGAGGCTCGTGTGAAGTTTTTCTCTAAAGGCCAGCCATGTTTGCGCACTTCACCGTTGGCTCAGACTTATGGCTATGGCATACATAGTGATGGTGATGGCAAGGTAGCAGTGTATGGCATGGAAACGAAAGAATACCGTGCGCTGCAAGATGATCCCTCTATCACCAAAGTACAGGCTATGCGCTCAAAGCGCGCTTAATCCCGTGATATAAGTAAACTGTCAACTGGTGGGCTTTTATGATCTTTACTATAGGTATAGTTTACGTTTGATGCATTTGCATAAGTTTGTCTTTGTGAGATATTGCGTATCTTTGTAGATTAGAAACTTACAAAGCAAGATGATAAAAGTATCACAGGAAGCGAAGAATAAAATAGTGACTCTGATGCAAGAGGAGGGCAAAAGCCCTACACAGCATTATGTGCGTGTGGGTGTGACCAGCGGTGGATGCTCAGGATTGTCTTATAAGCTGACTTTTGATGATCATATGGAGGAGGATGACAGACTCTTCGAAGATAACGACGTGCAGATTTTGGTGAATAAAAAATCTTTTTTATACCTGGCAGGTACTACACTAGAATATAGTGGTGGGCTGAATGGGAGAGGTTTTGTATTTAACAATCCAAATGCAAATCGCACATGTGGTTGTGGCGAAAGTTTTGCGCTGTAACAACTCCATTATATTATCAACAATTATCTGAAAACCATGAAAAAATATACAGAAGACGATTTACGTGAAGATTTAGAGAGTGGCAAGGAGTACCAATTTGGTTGGGAAACTGAGATAGAATATGAAGAATTTCCTGCCGGGCTCAATGAAGATATAGTACGTGCCATTTCGCAAAAGAAAAATGAGCCTGAATGGATGACCGACTGGCGATTGAAAGCTTTCAGAATATGGCAGGGTATGATAGAGCCGGACTGGGCAAATGTGCAGTATGAAAAGCCTGACTTTCAAGCAATAAAGTACTATGCAGCTCCGGTGCAGAAGCCTCAACTAGAATCACTGGATCAAGTAGATCCTGAATTGCTGCGCACTTTTGAAAGACTTGGTATTTCTCTTGATGAGCAGAAAATGCTGACAGGTGTAGCCGTAGATGCCGTAATAGACAGTGTGTCTGTGAAGACCACCTTCCGTGAGACTTTGGCTGAGAAAGGCATCATATTCATGTCTATAAGCGAAGCTATACAAGAGCATCCGGAGTTGGTGCGCAAATACTTGGGCACAGTGGTGCCGCAAGCAGACAACTTTTATGCGGCATTGAATTCTGCTGTGTTTTCAGACGGGTCTTTCTGCTACATACCCAAAGGCGTAAGATGTCCTATGGAATTGAGCACATATTTCCGTATCAACAAATCAGGTACAGGCCAATTTGAGCGCACTTTGCTGGTGGCAGATGAGGGGTCTTATGTTTCGTATTTGGAAGGTTGTACTGCACCTCAGAGAGATGAAAATCAGTTGCACGCAGCCGTAGTAGAACTCATTGCACTTGATGATGCAGAAATCAAATATTCAACGGTGCAAAACTGGTATCCGGGTAATGATGAAGGAGTTGGTGGGGTTTTCAACTTTGTAACCAAAAGAGGTATTGCGCATCGCAACGCCAAAATTTCTTGGACACAAGTAGAAACCGGCTCAGCTGTAACATGGAAATACCCGTCTTGCATACTCAAAGGTGACAACTCTGTAGGTGAGTTTTATTCTATTGCGGTGACCAATAACTATCAACAAGCGGACACCGGTACCAAGATGATACATCTAGGCAAGAACACACGTTCAACCATCATTTCCAAAGGTATTTCTGCGGGACGTTCGCAAAATAGCTATCGAGGCTTGGTGAAAGTAAGCAAGAATGCAGATGGCGCCAGAAACTTCTCACAATGTGACTCTCTGTTAATGGGTAATAAATGTGGAGCACATACCTTCCCATATATCGAAATCAAGAATGAGTCTGCACAATTAGAGCACGAAGCTACCACCTCAAAGATTGGCGAAGACCAAATCTTCTATTGCAATCAACGTGGGATAGATACTGAAAAAGCTATTGCGCTCATTGTAAATGGGTTTACTCATGAAGTGCTAGACAAACTTCCGATGGAGTTTGCGGTAGAGGCCAAAAAATTGCTAGAGATTTCACTAGAGGGTAGTGTAGGATAGACACTTAGCTTTGTAGGTGCGCATTTGGCTTGATTGATGAATAAAATTTGAGGGTAAAAATTATTGAATGGCTAAAATTTGCTAAAAATTTAGCTATAAAATTAACATATCGACAACATAAAAAGGCGAAAAGTCTTTTGTTAATTTAACTTTAAGCAATATCTTTACCCAAAGTTTTACATTATTAATCATTTATGAGTACGAATACTGAAACCAAGAAGCGCACGAACATGTATGAGAATGTGATGCGCGAGTTTGACAAGGCAGCTGATGCCATGAATCTGGACCCGGGCGTTCGCAAAATCCTTGCAGCCACACAAAACGAGATTATTGTTCACTTTCCTGTGAAAATGGACGATGGGTCTATTGAAGTATTTACTGGTTACCGAGTACAGCACAACAATGCTTTGGGACCATATAAAGGAGGTCTACGCTATCACCCAACTGTGGACATTGATGCAGCCCGTGCACTTGCCACTTGGATGACGTGGAAAACAGCCTTGGCAGGTCTTCCATATGGTGGAGGTAAAGGTGGTATTCAACTTGATCCTAAAAAATATTCTCAGTCTGAGCTTGAGCGCATCACACGTAGATTCACGTATGCACTAGGCGAAAACATAGGTCCAGACTTAGATATCCCTGCACCAGACGTGAACACAAATGCACAAATCATGGCTTGGATTGCAGATACATTTGCATCTACCAAGGCACCTAACCAGCGTTTTGAAGCTTTCAACGTGGTTACAGGAAAGCCGGTAGTTTCAGGTGGTCTTGAAGGTCGTGACCGTGCTACAGGTTTTGGTGTTGTAAACTCTATCAAAAAATGGGCTGAGCACACCGGCGAAAAAGTAAAAGGTAAAAAATACATAGTACAAGGTTTTGGAAATGTTGGATATTGGGCAGCTCACTTCATGAATGAAGAAGGTGCTATACTTACAGCAGTACAAGACCATACAGGTACTATACGCAATGATGAAGGTATAGATGTAGAAAAATTAGGCGAACACGTACTACAAAATGGTGGCATTGCCGGATTTACCGGTGCCGAATCTGTTGACGGTGCAGGATTCTTCGGATTTGATTGTGATATCTGTATTCCTGCTGCTTTGGGTAACCAAATCACTACAGACAACGCAGGTAGCATCAAGGCTAAATTGATTGCAGAAGGCGCTAATGGTCCTACAGATTTTGCTGCAGAAGAAATCTTGCGTGACAGAAACATTCAGGTAATCCCAGACATTCTTTGTAACGGAGGTGGTGTGATTGGTAGCTACTTTGAGTGGTTGCAAAACCGCAGAAGCGAAACCTGGAAGATAGAAGATGTACTTATAAGATTGGAAGATCTTACAGGTAGAGCATTTGACCGTGTGGTAAAAACTGCAGACAAGTACAGCGTAGATTGGAGAACAGCCGCTTATATAGTAGCTCTTGAAAGACTTGAGCAGACTTACAAAGAGCGAGGAGTATTCCCATAAATACCCATTTTGTTTGATAATATATACCCCGTTTTGCGTAGCAAAACGGGGTATTTTTTTCCCTAAGTCAGAGGCAACAAATTATTGGAAAGTAGGAGAGTAGCATAGAGCAATAATTCCCTTGCTAGAAAATTTAAATTGTACTGTGAAAATATTGGAAGTTTTATTAAGATAAATTAGGCGCTATCCGCAGAATACCTGTAATATCAAGCGTTTGCACCTCTTTTAGTCTTACCTGGAGTAGTTTTTCGCAACTCCAAAACAGTCACTTCTGGCCAGATGCCTACTCTACCTGGAAAACCTAAAAAGCCAAACCCACGATTTACATACAAATACCGATCACGATCTTTGTACAAGCCTGCCCAATTGTGGTAACGATACTTCACTGGCGACCACTTGATAAAACCTGGAATCTCTACGCCAAACTGCATACCATGCGTATGACCGGAGAGCGTGAGATGAATCTTTTTGGTGTAATCACGCACATTTGGTGCTTCTTCCAAATCATGGTCAAAGTGTGATGGGTCATGTGATAGCAATACATTGATGTCACCTTCACGCACACCACTGGTTGCGATATCCAAATCACCATATTTTGGGAAAAACGGAGCATTACCCCAGTTTTCAACGCCAACAATATTCAGTCTTTTGCCATTGCGCACAATGCTGTGCATCTCATTGTTCAAAGGTTTGAAACCCATTTTGCGCTGCTCATCTTGCAATCTTGGCTTAGAAAATTTCTTTTCTTCCTCTGTCAAGTTGCCATAGTGCCCATAATCATGGTTACCCAGTACTGCAAACATGCCTTCTTTCGCAGAAAGTTTAGCAAAAAATGGAGTGTATGGCACCACTTCAGTATATACATTATTCACCATATCCCCGGTGAATACTATGATGTCACTATTTTGTCGGTTGGCTAAATCTATTCCATATTGCACACGCTCATCATTGTCAAAGCTACCAGCATGTATGTCAGACAATTGAGTGATAGTAAAACCCTCAAATTCCTCCGGCAAATCATCAAGATACACAGGTTTGCGCACTACGCGATAATTGTATTTCCCGATAAAAATACCATGCACCACACCCAAAAATGGAATTGCTGCAACACCCAAAGCTATCCATGCAACGGCCTTGCGTCTTGAGGGTATTTCTACATCATCTGAAATGCGATAATTAGAATAAGTGTACCATATCAGCCGCACAGCATCCTCTATCACCATTGCCACAGCCAAGAATATTTTGGGTACAATAAACAGCGTTAGAAGAATCAGCATATTCTTGAAGTGTGCAGAAGACCAGCCGCTCCCGCGGGAATAGCTCATGTAAAAGAGTATGCCGTACAGTATCACATGCACCGCTATATAAGCGTACATCACATACTTATTGGGTGCTAAAATTCTAGCTGCCTGGTAAGAATAGTATTCTATAGCCAGCAAAATCACAATGAAATAAAGCCCAAAACCTTGACCTTGCGTCAAGCGTAGTAAAAATCTGAAAAAAGCAAAATCCACCAATGCCACAAGGACTACCAGTGGAATGAAAAACGTCTTAATAAATGCCCACATACTCTATTTCTCTGGGAATTTATACATCAAAGCATTGATGTTCATACCCGCTCCTACGCTGGCAAATATTATAGTATTTCCCGGGTGGAATTCGTGATCGCCCAATTGGCGTTTGGCTATCAAATCATACATAGTTGGCACCGTAGCTACGGAAGAATTTCCAAATTTTTGCACCGTCATTGGGTCTATGCCTTTCGGTATTTCTGTCTTCCCAAAGAGTTTAAAAAGACGTGCAATCATAGCATGATCCATTTTGGCATTCGCCTGGTGCAGCAAAATCTTGTCTATATCAGCAATATCCTTTCCGCCTTGTTCTATCACTCTTTTTATGGCGGCTGGCACTTTTTTCAGTGCAAATTCATACACCTTTCTGCCCTTCATGCTTATGCTCTTGTAAGCACCATCATAGTCCGTGTTTAGTGATACGCCATTGTTCAGATAGTGTATTTCGTCTTGATTGTCAGAGAGCGTCACAAAATTCATAACACCACATTCCTCATCGGTTTCTTTAGCCTCTAACACCACAGCACCCGCACCATCAGCAAATATCATTGCCGTTCTGTCAAAAGGGTCTGTAGCTCTAGAAAGCGTATCAGAACCTATCACCAAAATCTTTTCAGCCAATCCGGCTTTTATGAGTTGCGAACCCAGAATTACAGCTTCCACCCAACCCGGACAGCCAAAATTCATGTCATAAGGGCGGCACTGATTGTTCTTGATCTGCATCTTGTACTTCACACGGGCAGAGATAGAAGGCATCACATCAGCCGCACCATGCTTGTCTATATCACCATAGTTCGTAGCCACCATCACATAGTCCAGCTCCTCCTTGTTTACCCCGGCATCCTCCAGTGCGCGTTGCCCGGCAATTGTAGCAATGTCTGAGTTGTTCATATCCTCATCTACATATCTGCGCTCCTCTATTTCGGTGATTTCGTGAAACTTAGAGATGATTTCCTCATTACTTTTTTCAATTTTAGCTCCCGCTTCATCGTAGAAAGTATGGTTCAGAAAATAAGAATTGTCTATGATATTGTCCGGCAAAAAGTGGCCCGATCCTGTGATAATTACTCTGCGCATTTACTACAAATTGGTAGCGCAAAGGTACATAAATTCAAAAAAACATCAATTTCATAAATTTCCATAACATTCCAGAAAATATCCAATAACTTTGCAGCATGAAACAGAAAAACTATAGCCTTATAGGCTTTCTTATAGCGCTAGCATGTTGCGTATTGGCCATCTGGGTTTACATACAATTTATCAACAAAAACCCCGAGTATCTTATAGACAATCAGACCAATCAAGTGCTGGAAATGCAAGTAAATGACAACACCTACACCGTAGCACCGGGTCAACTTGTGACTACAGACAGGCTCAGCCGTCAAGCCACAGTGCGCTGGCGCACACAAGGCTCCGAGCAGTGGCAAGATGAGCAAAACATAGCCATAGAGCATAAAAGAGGGATGTTCAACCCTGCTAGAAAACCCTACTTCATCTACGCACTACCCTATGGTCCGGGACACAATATAGACTCCATATTTCGCTCGCAAAAGACCGTGTACAACGGCAAAACCTACTACGGCAATCTCAAAATAGACAGCAGTTTCTACATCACAGACTACTATTATAGCCTCACAGAATCCTTCCCAAAAGTCACCAAAGCATCAGAAAACCCAGAGTTTCGCACCAAAATTTTTAGGGAAGATGAGTTTCGCCAATTCTACTTTCAGCATTTTGAGTAGTGAATTACAGGTTTGTAGTTAGATTTTTTTCTTTTTTTTATTTGGGCGTCTCCCGTTGGCACGGGACCGGGCTATTGAGCTAAATTTTGTGCAGCTGTGCCTGCAAAAATTGTGGCTGCGCCGGTTTGCTGCCAGCAACTACCAGCATATAGTATAGTTTTTTATGGTATGCTGGCATTTGCTGGATATCTCGCAACCCGTCTCGCTCACATTTTGCCTAGGCACAGCACGCACAAGGATACCGCTCATATCCCTTACGCAACTTGGCTACGCCAAGTGAGGTGTGATGGTAATTCCTACTGGTTTACTTTGAGAAAAATCAGCACACACAAATTATGAAATTATATTTGTCGCTGAAATTATTGTGTTCAAAAACACATAGGAATCATAACACACGACCTTTAAGGAATCATTTGTTTATTGAAAAATGACGAGAGGAAACATTCGACCCCTTCGGGGTCGCACAACATAAATTGGGAATATTCATTGTATATAAGAATTTTGTATTTTGGCAGGCTCAGGCATCAAAAATCATTTTACATGATGATAAAAGTATTTTGTAGCAGGAGTGATTTTATATGCGGAGAGGTTCAAATCTTTTGAAGATTGTACAAACCTGTAATCATTTATCTAGATTCATCATTAGAAATTCAAATTTACTTAGACTATGAAATATATATTATTCTTCGCGATTTGTTTTGCACCCATGTTCATATTCTCGCAAATGATTGAGGTTGTTTATTTAGAACAATCCCAGTGGGATATGGATGAGGAAGAGCTTGGAGATATAGAATATAGGAATGCGCTATTGCTGGCGATGGAAGAGAAGCGTCCGTATAAACTTCTATTCAATGATAGTATCTCTATATATGAGAAAATCCCAAAAATTGATAATTCACCCAATGATGGTTCGCGAGTGGAGTTTAGCAGCTCAGAAACATTCATATTCAAGGATTTGAAGAATAGAAAGATTATGTATGATCAAATCTATCCTAAAAAGTACTTTATCCTAGATAGTTTGACCCACATGGATTGGGAGCTTACAAGAGAAACAAAGGAAATTTTGGGCCAGAAAGTCTATAGAGCTAATGCAGAAAAAGATAAATTTGAAATTATTGCTTGGTACACCAAGGATATAAGTATTGCGCATGGGCCACAAGAATTCTGGGGCTTGCCGGGATTGATTTTATCTATTGAAATAAAGCATGAAAGAAAGAATAGCATAGATACTATCATTGCAGATAAAATTTCGATGAGTACAACTGCAGTGAAAGTTCCGCAAACTAAAAATGTAAAAACGTATACAAAAGAAGAATTTAAGCAAATCATGAAAGAGTTTCGTGAGAAGCAAGACAGATTCTATGGTGGAGGGGTTGATGCAGATGACTAAGCTACCCAGATAAAATTCTCTTTTTATAGCTTACTTAATGGTTGCACAAAATATTTGAAAATTCCAGTAAAATAGCTTTCCGTGACACAATTTTTGTTGGAAGGACTTTATAATGGAACATCCAGTAAATAGGAAGGTTCTTTTAATTTTTTGTAATCCAAAAGACTGATTGTAATGATGTTAAGTGACCCCGAAGAGGTCATATTTTTATGCCAATTTGTTGGGGTTGAAAACATTGGATCCCGAAGGGTGATATGAAGACACTATTCTACCAACGGGGTTCGAGGCGCGGCAGGTGGGAGGCGGCTACCCCGCAAAGCAGCCAAGTGCTGCCTGAAGCTGAGCAGCGGGGTTGAGAGAATAAAGAAAACCCGTCTGCGAGGACTGAAGGCCACTTGGCTGCTGCGGAGTAATAGCCGTACACCGACCCTTTTTTGGGCAATGATTTTGCATGATGAATACTTTTTGGTTGTATTTCTGGCTAATCACTTTAACATATACATTCGCCGTGATTTGCCCAAAAAAGGGTGCCGCCCAAAAAATAATTGAAGTATAAAAAGGGAAATGTGCGGTGGGTAGGTGTTATATGACGGGCTACCCACGGCTTTTTAGAACATTTTTTCTGGGTTGAGAATATCATCTAGCTGTTCGCGGGTGAGCAAGTCCATTTCTAACACTAGATCATAGACAGATCTACCGCTGGCAAGGGCTTCTTTTGCCACTTTTGAGCTGTTTTTGTAGCCGATATGCGGGTTGAGCGCAGTGACGATACCTATGCTGTTGAGTACCATGTGTCTGCAATGCTCTTCATTGGCGGTGATGCCGTCAATGCACTTTTCTCGCAATGTTTTCATGGCACGCTCTAGGAATAGTAATGACTCTGTGAGGGATTGGCTAACAACGGGTTCCATGACGTTGAGCTGCAGTTGGCCGGCTTCTGCGGCAAATGTGATGGTGAGGTCATTGCCAAATACTTTGAAGCAAACTTGGTTCATGAGCTCTGGGATCACGGGGTTTACCTTGCCTGGCATGATGCTAGAACCTGGCTGCATGGGCGGCAAATTGATTTCGTTGAGGCCTGCGCGTGGGCCGGAGGATAGGAGACGCAGGTCGTTGCAGATTTTGGATAGTTTTACTGCCAGGCGCTTGAGCGTGGAGGAGAAGAGCACAAATGCGCCTAAATCTGGGGTGGCCTCTACGAAATTGGCGGCGCTGACGAAAGGCATGCCTGTGAGCTCGGCCAAATTATCGGCGCATACTTTGCCAAAGGCTTTTGGCGCGTTGATACCTGTGCCTATGGCTGTTCCGCCCATGTTGATTTCTAGGAATAGCTTGGCATTGGCTTCCAGTCTATCTACATCTTCTGCCAAAGTCACGGCAAATGCCTCAAATTCTTGACCCAATGTCATGGGCACGGCGTCTTGGAGTTGTGTGCGCCCCATTTTGAGCACGTTTTCAAATTCCACACCTTTTTTACGAAATGACTCTATGAGCAATACGAGTTCTTTGCTAAATTTTTTCTGCATGAGTAGCAGTGCCAGCTTCACGGCTGTAGGGTATGCATCATTGGTGGATTGGGAGAGGTTTGCATGATCATTGGGTGATACTGTTTCATATTCTCCGCGATTTTTGCCCAGGATTTCCAAGGCGCGATTGGCGATGACTTCATTGGCGTTCATATTCACGGAGGTGCCGGCGCCACCCTGTATAGGGTCTGTGGGGAACATGTCTGTCCACTGACCTTCTGTGAGTTCTTTGGATGCCTCTGCAATGGCTTGGTAGATGTCTTCTGGTATGAGGTTGAGCTCATAATTGGTCTTCGCAGCTGCCCATTTCACATATCCTAGGGCTTGCACTAGCTCTGGGTAGTCTCCAATGCAATGGCCTGTTATCTGAAAATTTTCTATAGCTCTTTGTGTTTGCACGCCATACAATGCTTTGGCTGGCACATCTAAATAGCCTAGTAGGTCGGCTTCTTGTCTAAACTCGCTCATCTTTTCAATTTTCCAACGAATATAATACTTCTTTTATTGAGGGCAGAATTGTGGGGGTGATTTTTTGCATGTTGCGACTGATGAAATAAAAAAAGCTAAACCCGATGACAAGCACCGGGTTTAGAATACAAAGTAAAATTCAAAAAAAACAAAAACCTAAAACAAAAAAACAAATGTATTATGTGTAGTAATGACTACTAAATTTACAAAACAAATTTTTGTGTATCCTAATGTGTAAAAGTAATTCAGCATGTAATTTCTAACTTGAAATAGTGGAATTATTATTTACACATCAGCTAATTTAAGATAATTTTTTGATTGTGCAAATAAAATCTTAAAATAGTGATGAAATAGGTTGTTAAAGTTTTTTATGCTTGGTGAATTTTGAGTGTGGTTTATGTGTTTTTGTAGCAGGATATCATAATTGATTTCTTGCAATTCATTTGGTTTGATGAGGTGATTGCTTATTTTGATAGTGAAAAGTTTGGAAGCTATGCAGGTAAATTAATTCTGAGTTTTGGCATGGAATGTACCTATATGGAATGTAATGTTATGAGCCTAGTGATTTTCGACCATGCCATAATATCCAAGGACACTCAATCATACGAAACCAAAATTTCAAACCAGCTCACCTCATATAGCATTTCAGACTCTTTGACATAGACATAGACTTTATCAAAAGCAGTGCTGAAACCATGAACAAGTGGATTTGTTCAGAAATAATATAACACTTCTCCTAATTCTTCATTTCTTGTTTCTTTTCTGTCTTTTTCGGCTCTACGCTCTAGGTATGCGTAGTATTTTTTCAAGGCTTTTTCTTTGTCTATCAATTTATTTTTGATAGCCTCATACGGCACTTTGTGGTTGTATTGCGTATCGGGGTCGTGTTCAAAAATATCTTGTCTAGAATTTTTGGCACCCATGAATTGTGGCGGTATCCTAAATCCTATCCTTTCTGTAGTTCTGTTTTCAAAACCTTTTTCGAGTAGAATATAGATAGTTTCCTTTTCCTGGGCTTGTAGATTCAAGGGCACAATCACAAGCAGCAACAACAGCCATAATGCGGTGTGCCATTTATTCACAAGGTGGGTAGTTGTCTTCATCATCTAAGAAGTTTTGATAAATCTGCTGGATAGAATCTTTTTTGGCAATAAGCGTCTTGTTGTATAATGTATTTGGCTATAACATTTCGTTCACCATGAGAATATTCTTAATCCCCTAGAGGGGGGATAAGTCCTTACTACATGGTAGATGTTTGCGGTGTTGTCATCTAATATCTCTACAATAAAAGTGCGGTTTCTTAATTTGAATGGGATTTTCCACATTGGTCCTGTTTTGAATATTTCTAGTTTGCGCCAATCTACATTTTCTATTTTCTCACTTTGTTCATGGCGATAAACAAACTCAATTGTTCTTCCACAAAAAATAAATCTTATATCTCCCTTAGAGTATGTGGTTGTTCTCGTTTTATAATCAGACTCTACCACAATTTTTTGGTATACGGGAAATTGTTTTGTAACAATTGTATCCTCCATATTGGTTTTATCATCTTTTCTAGGCAATGAGACACTTCTCTCACAGATTCGGTGATCTTTCTCGTTGAAATATATAAATAGAGTATCCAAATCAAACATACGTTTATACTCCTCATTATAATGAATGGGTTCATTCGATCCTATATTTGATGGCGTAGTAGTGCCATGCTGAGATTTTTTCTTGGATGGAATGGTATCTTGCGCACTGACAAAACTTAAAATACAGAAGGCAAGGAAGATTGTGAAGTTTGCTTTCATATTATTGGCAATAGTCTTCTTCTAAGAGAATATCATTATAAATTTCTTGCAATTCGTCTGCATCTATTATGCCATCATTTATAGCATTCTGATAGGCGATTGTGCCATTAAGCCCCAGCCATGACAGGGCTTGTTTCTGCTGATGGGTAAGGCTAGGGTCATACTCAGATAAGGCTTGTATAATGGTGTCTCTGTAGCTATATGCCATTAATTCATGTTGCACTTCTCCTGGTGGGAAATTATACGTTGCATGAAGATTCAGTAGATCAGGTGAGTTTAACCTTAGAAACTCATCTAATTGAACATAATTGAAATAAAATCCTGCAGTACCCACCCGATCATATAAATCTCTGTATATGTGGGCGTGGATCATTTCATGTATCATTGCAAAGACTAGTATTACTTTTGGAAAATGGTATATAGAAGTATCAAGGAGTGGCGAGGTGTTGAACACAATTTCAATTACGTTGCTATTAGCCAACTTGATTGTATAAGCAATAGCACCCCATTCATCCATGTTTGTACTCGCTTCTACAAGATCTTCATGGCGTAAAACCAAGTCATTGATAGACGCTTCATCTGAAAAATGTTTCAATATATTTTCAATGGTAGCTAAATCGCCAAGTTCATGGTATATATCTATGAGGCAATCCACATCTTCTATCCCCTCTAAGAAAATTTGTTCTAAAGCCAACCAATTGGGCTGGGCATCTGCAATGATTTCTGTGCTCATGCCTAGTGGGTGACCATCCTGGGGTGTTGGGTTTTCTCCTGGTGCACCTCCACCGTTTCCAGATCCGCCGCCGCCGCCGGAGTCTAAATCTCCACAACAAGGATAGTATTCCCCAAAATCCCAATTGAGTCCGCCACCTCCACCAGCGTTTCCAGGTGCCTCAGGATCACATGGCACTGTGTGCAATTGCATGGTTATATAATGGTGTGTGGCAAAACATCCAGTGGCTCCTGGAAAATGCATTTGGTTATTGGAGCAAATTGAGCTTACCTCTATTTTCACGCAATCACCATTTCCACCAATGATAATTCCTCCGGTGCTTATTTTCACAAATTTTATCAATCCATCAAATACCTTTACTTCGCCAGCCAGGTATTTCTCTAGCCAACCCTCAATGGGTTTATAATGTATGATGATTTCTGTCAATTCATCGTTCTCTATAGTGATTACTAGATTGGAGATGACATCTTGAGTAGTCTCTACGGTGTGAATTTGCATGGTGAAACTAGTGACATTACCTTTTTGATGCATAAAAATTTTGCTGTCATAGATTTGTAGTATGTATGCATCTGGCTGACGTGAGGTATTCTGCAAATCAAACGATGGTAATTGTGATTGCTGCAGCAAATTTTTTGAAGCCAAATGATTTTTGAGTTCACCCATAGAAACTTGCTGTCGAGAATGCACAGCATTCTTTTGCAAATCAGGAGTATATCCTACATCATCTTGATGACAAGAAAACAAGCTAAGGGATAAAACCATCCTCCCAAATAACAAGTTTGGGAACGAGGAAAATGGGGGGGGGTAGAAAATGCTTCATAAGTAATTTTTTTGTAAATGTAGAATAATTCTGATTTTCATGCAATTAAATTTTGAAATCGACAAGTTAAAGATATGTTAAATTAATCATCGAAGCGTGTTTTTCCAATGATACATGTCATTTTTTTTGATGTGCTGTATGCTGATATGCTCTTTGTTTGCCACCTCATGGTGCTGGTAATCCCTAATTTCACGGGTTAATATTTTTTGAGCACAAGCTAATTTATCCGTAAAAAGTATATCGCGTATAAAGGTGCACTAGAATAGGCAGTGAAGGTAGATTTCATTTATAGAGCCATGCAGCCCAAGGATACTTCAAAAAAGCAAAAACGAATAGCAGCCAGAAAATTCGTGCATTTAGATATTCAGAATTGGAGAAATAGTGGTTAATCACGATTGGTTGCAGATTTACAAAATTGCGCTACAACAAAAAACACAGCAATACGATATGTTTCGCATGCGAGTAATTGAAGTGCGTAATGTAAGGGTATTGATTTGAACTATGTTATTGCGCCTTCTCTCTGCTATAGGCTTTGTGGAGTGGAGACCACAGCTCATAGATTTTGTCTCCTCCAGAGCTGGTCCCTGTATGATGCCAAACCCCCTCTTTTAATTGATAATTAAACTCTAAACTGGCTCCGATACGGTCTTTGTTTCTTGAAAATACGGTGATTTGCTCGGTATAATCAGGTTTTTGAGTGTGGTAGAATCCGCCACCTGTACCACTAAACTCTGTAGTTGCTGAGTTGAAAGCTATCCATTGAAATCGACCTCCCGTGAGTATTTTTATGGTTCTGCGATCACCAGGTGTGGAAGTTGATAGTTTGCCATCTCTCTCGCGGCCTGTGAAAACCCACACTCCACTTAGCTCATCTTGACGATTGCTGATTTGTCTCCATACTAATTGAGCGTTTTCTCGTGTCCATATGAGAGAGTCGCCAGATATGCGAGTGTAGGAGGTAAAACTTTTGTTGATGGTTTCCGGTATTTGCGTATTGAAGTCGTATGTGAGCTGTGTATGTTCTGCGTTTTGCTGTGTATATCCTCCGTAGGCATAGAGAAATTCATTGTTTGCGGTGGATTTAGCGCTTACTGCAAAATAGTTGTCAGTGAAGAGTGCAACTTCCTCTCTATCTGTTACTGGTTTTCCGTTTTTTTCAACAAGTAGCCAAGATCCTTGCAGATTTTGAGAATATGTGGTGACGAAGAGAAGTGCGAAGAAAAAGGTGAAGAAGTGTTTCATAGTTGATGTTTTCCGTTTTGGCTACAAAAACCGTGCTGATTTACGTACAGAATTAGGTAATTGTTGGGCGTTGAGGTAAAAAGTAATTTCGGGATTTTGTGATAGAAGCTATACGTAGAGGTTGAGCTGAAATACTATCAAACTCTAAATCTTGAAAAAGGGTAAAGAAAAAAGCCATCTCAAGAATCGAGATGGCTTTTGTGACAATTTGTGTTAAATTGCTTAATTAGCAATGATGTATTTGATGAGTCTTACCATTTGTGCAGTATATGACATCTCATTGTCATACCAGCTGATAACTTTCACTAGTTGTTTGCCATCTTTTTCTAGCACGTTGGTAGATTGAAGGTCAAAATATGATCCATATTCAATACCTATGATATCTGTAGAAACGATTTCGTCATTGGTGTAGCCAAGTGTTTCTTTCATTTCTCCATCGGCAGCCTTTTTGATTGCCTCATTGATTTCCTCAACACTAGCAGATTTCTCTAATTGAACTGTTAGATCAACAAGTGAGCCCGTAGCCACAGGTACGCGCAATGCCATACCATCTAATTTGCCTTTAAGTTCTGGAAGCACTTTACCCACAGCTGCAGCTGCACCGGTAGTAGTAGGTACAATATTTACAGCAGCCGCACGCGCTCTACGCAAGTCTTTGTGTGGGCCATCAAGCGTTCTTTGGTCATTGGTGTAGCCATGTACTGTTGTCATGAGTCCTGTAACTAGTCCAAAGTTGTCATGCAACACTTTTGCTACCGGAGCAAGACAGTTTGTAGTACAAGATGCAGCGGAGATTACTTTTTCAGATCCGTCAAGATCTGTATGGTTTACATTGTAAACGATCATTTTGATGTCACCTTTTGCAGGAGCAGAGATGATTACTTTTTTAGCACCTGCCTCTATGTGCTTGCTTGCGCCCTCAAGTGAAGTGAAGAAACCTGTACATTCAAGTACAACATCTACTCCAAGGTCAGCCCAAGGAAGGTTTGCAGGATCTTTTTCTGCATAGATGGTAATCTCGTGCCCGTCAACTACTATGGCATTTTCTTTAACTGAGAGTGAGTCTGTTTTGAATCTTCCTTGAGTGGAATCATACTTGAGCAGATGGGCTAGGGTTTTTGCATCTGTAAGGTCATTGATTGCAACAATGTCAAAATCTGGATTGTCTTCCATAAGTCTGAAAGCTAAGCGTCCGATTCTACCGAAACCATTGATTGCTACTTTTACTTTTGCCATAATAACTGAAATTTAATATGTAATTTATTATTTTTTGTGTTTTGTTATCTTGCGAGTATCTGTGTGATTCTCAACAGATCTTGATCTATTTCGTTGTGTTTTTGAATAGCTTCTTCTACAGGTGTATAAACAATCTTGTTGCTTCGAACTCCTGCCATGACGTTGGTTTTGCCTTCCAATAATGCGTCGACGGCAGCTACTCCAAGTCGGCTTGCCAAGACTCTATCTGCGCAAGTAGGGTCACCGCCTCTTTGTATGTGGCCCAGGATGGTGACACGTATGTCATAGTCCGGGTACTTGATTTTTGTGAATTTGGCAAGATCATATACTCCACCAAGTTCTTCGCCTTCTGCTACAACTACTATACTAGAGAGTTTGCCGGAACGTCTTCCTCTATCTAAAGAAGCAAATAAGTCATCTATCTTATCTTTGCGCTCAGGTATTAATATATCTTGAGCCCCAGAAGCTATGCCACTGTTGAGGGCTATGAAACCGGCATCTCTGCCCATAACTTCTATAAAAAACACCCTGTTGTGTGAAGTTGCAGTGTCTCTGATTTTGTCAATGGCATCAATGGCTGTATTGAGTGCAGTGTCGAAACCTATTGTGAAATCGGTTCCAAAAATATCGTTGTCTATAGTGCCTGGTACGCCAACCCAAGGAATGTCGTACTCTTTTTGAAAAGCCTTTGCACCCGTAAAAGATCCATCACCACCAATAACAACTAGCGCATCAATTTCATTTTTCTTGATGTTTTCATAGGCTTTTTTTCTGCCTTCTTCTTTGCGGAATTCATCTGAACGTGCTGATTTGAGAATTGTGCCACCTCTGTTGATGATGTTGCTCACACTACGAGCACCCATTTCTACAATTTGATTGTCTATCAAACCTTGGTAACCCAATCGAATGCCCTTGCAGCGAATGCCATGATATGTGCAGGATCTTACTACTGCTCTTAGCGCGGCATTCATCCCCGGAGCATCACCTCCTGAGGTCATCACGCCTATGGTTTTTATTTCTGTTTTGGCCATACTCTTTTATCTCTGCAAAGATAATAATCTTTATCTTCACCGCGAATTTAAAACAAATAATATCCAATGATTTTCATTGGTTTTTGAAAAAAGCGCTTTTGTAAATGCCAAACACTCAATATTTAGATATTTCCATAGACTGTGTTGTTTTTGGATTTGACGATGAACAGCTCAAAGTTTTACTCATAGAACAAAATAAACTCGATGAAGAGCATGTTGCTTTAAAGGCTTTGCCGGGTGATTTGGTAAAAAAAGGTGAAGATCTTGACGAAGCTGCAACGCGTGTGCTTTCAGAGCTTACTAATATGCAAGGCTTGTTCCTGAAACAGTTTGGTGCTTTTGGGCATCCGGAAAGAGTAAGAGGCAGTAAAGACCAAAAATGGTTGAAGCAAGTTCGTGAAAATCCTGATGCGCATATTGTTACCATAGGATATTACTCGCTGGTGCGTATGGAAGACTATAAGCCTATTGCAGCTTCGTTTGCCCATCAAACTGACTGGGTTGATGTGTATGAAATTCCAGAACTCGCATTTGACCACAATATTATTTTGGAAAAAGCTTTGGAGCGTTTGAGAGAAGATACGCAGAACAATGACATAAGCTTCGAGCTTTTGCCTAAGAAATTCACCTTAGGTCAGTTGCAAAAATTGCATGAGATGATTCTAGATAAGAAGTTGGATAAACGCAATTTCAGAAAAAACGTGAAAAAACTAGATGATTTGATCCCGCTTAATGAGAAACAAAAGGGTGTATTTCATAAGCCTGCACAACTCTATACCTTTGAAAGAGGAGCAGAGTAGAAAATAGCTTTATATTAAGATTTCTACATGACACAACTGCCTATTTTTAGCGTTATTCTCACAAGTTTCAACGGAGCTGAAAACTTGGGACAGGTAGTGAATTCTATAATGACTCAGAAAGGAGTGGATGAGTTGTTTCACATAGAGCTGATTGCTATTGATGATGCCTCAAGCGATTCTAGTGTAGAGATTCTTGAAGAGTTTCCTTTGATTTTGTTACAGAACAAAAAAAATTCAGGAGGTCCAAATTTGGGAAGAAATCGTGGTTTAGCTATTGCTACAGGCAAATATCTTTGCATTGCCGACCAAGATGATGTTTGGTATCCAAATAGGCTCAAAGAAATATTGCCTGTGATTCAGAAAGTACCCATTGTATCTTCTGGTTATGATATATATGATACCAAAACCGGTGATTCACGTAGTCAAAACTTAGAAGTCCAAGATGCAGTGGTTTTTTTTGAAAAAAACGAAACTTTTCGTAATAAGTTGCAAAGAAACTGGGATGGTCAAAATACTTATTTAGGATCCCTATTTTTTTGGAATGAACTGATAGGCAATAGATTCGAGGAAGAATTTGGTCAAGTAGATTTTGATTGGATACTACGTATGTTTCATGAACAAGAATCGGCAGAAATCACTCAAGCTTTATATAAGCGGATAATACATGGTGCAAATCTATCTATGAATGAAAATTATAGAAAACGTGATTATCAAATTTCCGCAAAGGCTATCTCATCATATGCGTCTGAATACCGTGCAGAAACTGAAATAGGTCTGAAAAGTTTGAATGGAAGTATGGCCAGATATTATTACCTGATGGGTGACATGCAAAAAGCACGAAAATTTTTCAAAAAAGCAAAGTGGGATTGGAAAGTATTGATGTTTTATCTAACATCCTATTTCGGGCATCAGTTGATTAGAAGTAAAGTACATTTCTATGGTTAACTCTTGGCTAAAAAAAGCAAAAAATGAACTCTTGCATATAAAGCTCAATTTTGAGTCGCAGCAACGGAAGAGGCGACTTCAAAAAGAATTGTTTGCAGAGTATAACAATGTGGTAAAAATAGACTGCGAAGTATCAAAGAAATGGTATGGTAATAGTTATGGAGGATTTTTTGTAGCACCAGACTATATCAATAAAAATTCTGTGGTGTATTCCTTTGGGATAGGTAAGGATATAAGTTTTGACAAAAAAATAATGAAAAATCATGGATGTCAGGTTTTCGCGTATGACCCAACGCCTAATTCAATTGCGTATGTCAAAACCTTGAACAATATTCCTTTATTTGATTTTCATGCAATTGGACTAGCAGATTACAATGGCGACACTGAATTTTTCCTACCCAAAATTGGAGTTTCAGGTTCTTTAAAGAATCATCAATTTCTGCAAAATAAAGAGGCGGTTAGTGTAGAAGTGATGACGCTGGATTCCATCATGCAAGCAAATGGACATAGCAGTATTGATGTATTGAAGATAGATATAGAGGGTAGTGAATATGCTGTATTAGAGGATATCTTACGCAAAGAATTAGATGTGAAGCAGATTTGTGTAGAATTTCATGATAGATTTTTTGATGAGCCACCAAAATCTTTCGAAATCATTGAAAAATTGCGTTCTACGGGTTATTGTATTTTTGGAGTATCACAAGGTTATGAAGAAGTATCTTTCATCAAATTGTGATAATTGATTTCAGCATGTTTTCTGTGATAATTTTGTGAATTTGAGCAAACATACCCATGTGTTTAGGAACGGCTACATAGAATCCAATTTAGAGTGTTTCAAGCTTGTTTTAAAACCACATACATATCATTAAAAATGATCGAAGTCACTTAGCCCATCATAGTAATTCTACTTATCTTTGGACAATTTTATTTGATTGAATGAAAAGGATTTTTGAAGCATTTGTGTCCACACGTGCTATGGCAGTTATGTTATTCATCTACGCTATATCCATGGCAGTAGCAACTTTTGTAGAAAATGATTTTGGAACTCCGGCTGCCAAAGTGTTTATATACAATGCATGGTGGTTTGATTTGCTACAAGTTTTGCTCATAATCAACTTTATAGCTAATATTCAGAGGTATAGATTATACAAAAAAGAGAAATGGCCGCTTTTGCTGTTTCACTTAGCTTTTGTAGTGATTTTTGTTGGTGCTGCAGTGACGCATTTGTTCTCCAATGAAGGTATGATGCTCATAAGAGAAGGAGATACTTCCAATGAAGTCATTACCTCTGACACCTACGTTCGGCTCAATATTTTTGACCAATCAGAGAATCTGAGCTACGAAACACCATATAAGCTCACCTATTTTGATCAATCCAACACATCTTGGCCTTTACGAAGAAACTTTAAGAAAAAATATCAGTTTCGTGATCGTGTGATTACACTCACTGGTTTGGATTATGTGCCAATTGCCAAAGACACCATTTTGCCGGATCCTTCAGGCAAAGAAACACTTGAGTTGGTGGCAATGGGAGAGCAGGGCAGAAACACGGTTTACATTCAAGAAGGTGAGCTCAAGCAAATCAGTGGGGCTATGGTTTCCTTCAACAATCCTGTGCCAGGCACTATTCAACTTTTGAAAACAGATGAAGGCTTCCGCATTCGTTCCCCATTAGAAGGAGAGTCTGTAATGATGGCAGGACAAATGATGGGTACTGTTATAGATTCTGCAGCCCTTTTGGCTAGTCGTCAAGAACTAAAAGTTGACTCCTTGCAAGAACTTAGATTACGATCACTATACAGCATTGGGCCTCTACAGTTTGTGGTGCCTAGTCAGTCATATCCTGCCAGAATGGCTTTCATGTCTGGAGATAAGAACATCCCGGAAGAAGCTGAATTGGCAGACGTGATGATTGTAGAGTATAATGATGGTGAAGTAAGAGATACTCTCGTGATACGTGGCGGTGTGGGCAGTACAGCTTATAGCGCGCGCAAAGACATCAACGGGCTACAAGTGTCCTTAGGTTTTGGCTCCAAAAAAATTAAAACACCTTTTTCTATCAAACTGCGTGAATTTCAATTAGACAGATATCCAGGCTCAGACAATCCTGCCTCGTATGCCAGCGAAATCACCATCATAGACGACGGAAAGGAAGAACAACATCGAATTTATATGAACAATGTATTGGATCATGGAGGTTTTCGGTTTTACCAATCAGGTTATGACCCGGATGAGGGCGGCACACGCCTCAGCGTCAATCAAGATGTGCCAGGAACTATCATCACGTACATTGGATACTTCATGTTATTCATAGGCATGTTTTTCACTCTATTTTGGCGTGGAACACGCTTCTGGAAATTACAAGAAATGCTCAAAAATCTCAAACGTAGAAAGGAAGTTTTAAGCTTGGTTTTACTCTTTACAAGTTTGTTCGCTTTTGCGCAATCGCCTACATCTCAAAATGTGGACACGGCTCAGCATAGCGCACATACGCATGACATGGATACTCAGCACTTACAGCATATTCCTACTCACATTGCCACACCGGAATCTATATATGACCAGGTACACTTTGACCCTGGGCATCTTCAGCTTTTGGAAATGCTTCAAGTACAGGATGATAGGGGTAGAATGAAGCCTCTTGGCACCCATGCTTTAGAACTTTTCAGGAAAATTTACAAAGGAGACAGTTTCAAAACCTCAAAAGGCAATATTTCCGCCATGGCATGGTTCATCTCCCTACAGCAAAAGCCACAATTGTGGGCCAATGCCGGTCTTATCAAAGCATCTTCTGCTAAATTAGGCAACGCTTGGGCAGAAAAAATCGGTATCAATGACCAAGGACGCACTAGCCTTTTGAACCTCGTAGATCACAGCACCGCACAGTACAAGCTGCAAGAAGAATACAACCATGCCTTCCAAAAACGTATGGCCAATCAAAATGAGTTTGACAAAGAAGTTATTAGCCTCACAGAGCGCTTCACCATCATGGACAACGTGGCCAAAGGCTTTTTCCTTCGCACAATACCTCTCAAAAATGACATCAATGAAACCTGGACAGGCTGGGTGATTATTCAAGATGGTGAGCCGGAAATAGAACCCGTTGCTTTTGATTTTTGGGGTAGATATTTCAATGAGTTGGGCAAAGCGCAAGAATCTGGAGATTGGTCCAAGGTAAACGCAGTAGTCCAAGAAATATCAGACTACCAAAAACATTGGGGCAAAAACGTGATTATCAGCGATACCAAAATGCAAGTAGAAAACATCTACAACCATCTCAACCCATTTTTTTGGGCTATGATAGCCTATGCCATGATTGGTGCATTCTTACTGGTTCTCGCATTTATGCAAGTTTTAGCACAAAAATCATGGTTGCGCACAGCCATCAATGTTGTTCTAGGTATACTAATTCTGGTCTTAGCGCTACACACCGCCGCATTAGGGCTTCGCTGGTACATATCCGGTCACGCACCGTGGACTAATGGCTATGAGGCCGTGATTTTTGTTTCGCTCATAGGAGTTTTAGCAGGTATGATTATGTACCGAAATGGAAATGCATTTTTGCCCGCTGCAGGTGCATTTGTCGCCGTAATCATGATGGGGTTTGCACATGGAAGCTCCTTGCTAGATCCTCAGATCACACCCTTAGTACCCGTACTACAATCATACTGGCTCATCATACACGTAGCCATCATCACATCCAGCTACGGATTTTTTGGTCTCAGTATGATGATAGCTTTTTTTACGCTCATACTATACATATTCAAGCCCACACCGCGTATCGATAGAACCATCAAAGAGTTGGTAATTGTCAATGAAATGTCTCTCATCGTTGGCATCTTTGCCTTGACTATAGGTACATTTTTGGGTGGCATGTGGGCCAACGAAAGTTGGGGAAGGTATTGGAGCTGGGACCCTAAAGAAACATGGGCATTCATTTCCGTAATTGTATATGCCGTAGTGTTACACATGCGCCTAGTGCCGGGCTTGCGTGGCAATTTTGCCTTCTCCATTGCAGCTCTTTGGGCAGTAGCTTGCCCAATAATGACTTATTTTGGAGTCAACTACTATCTCAGTGGTCTACACTCATATGCTGCAGGCGACCCTATACCCATTCCAGCATGGATTCCTATGACCGTCGTAGCTTTCATCATTCTGTCTTTCGTAGCCTATTTCATTCAGAGAAAGCAGCATCCAATCGAGCTAAAGGCCTAAAATCACAACACATAAATGTTAAAATATAGCCAAATCTTTGTCTATATTTTGTTTTTGGGCGAAAAGTTGTGCTAAGTGTTTTCAAAAAATTACAATTATGACCAAAAAAGAACACATGTCGCAGCTCGCCAATTACATGAAAGAGCTGGACTTTTGCATGATGACAACTGCAGACGGTAATGGAACCATGATTTCCAGACCTATGTCCAACAATCGCAACGTAGAGTATGATGGCGACTCATACTTCTTCTCGCACAGTGATACGATGAAGGTGCGCCACCTGCAAAATTCCTCAATCTGCAACCTAGTTTACCAAACAGATGATATGCTTTTCATACAAGTATATGGCCATGCAGATCTGCTCACCTCTAGATCTATGATGGAGCCATATTGGCAAGATGACCTGAAAGCATGGTTTGAAGATGGGCTAGACACAGAAGGCCTTTGCCTCATTCGCGTGCGCGCCAAGACTATCCGCTATTGGCACAAAGAAAAAGAAGGCGTTATAGAAATGTAATAATCTTCAAACATATAAATCGGGGGATTTTGGCTACGCCAAAATCCCCCGATTATCTTTTTTCACAAAACTTAAGAAAACACTACACAGGTCTTCTTACAATTTCAAAATCAAACTGCCATTTGCCCTGCACCTTTAGCAGTTGTTCCACAATATCCCGCACACAGCCCAAACCGCCTGCAGCCGGTGACACATACTCTGCCACAGCACGCACCTCAGCCACAGCATCTACTGGGCAACACGCCAAGCCCACATACTGCATGCAGGGAATATCCGGCATATCATCACCCATGTACAGCACATTTTCTGCGCTGAGTCCGTTCTCTTCTATATATTCTTTCAAAACAGGTAGCTTGCTCTGCACATCGAGGTGCACATCAGTGATGCCCAAACCTGCCAAGCGCTTAGTTACTTGTTGGTCACGTCCACCACTTATTATCACCACTTTCAGCCCTTTTTTCACAGCATATTGCAGCACAAAACCATCCTTCACATGCATGCTGCGCAGCAAGTTGCCATATGAGTCTAGCAGCACCTGCCCGTTGGTCAGCACACCATCCACATCTAGAAATATAGCCTCTATATTTTTCAGTTTGGTTTTGTAGTTCATCATTGATAATTTTTGATAATAGAGTCAGAAATCAATTTATAAAGCTCCTGTTCCTTAGAGTTTTCTATCATTTCAAAGTGCTTTTGCAACACAGAAAAATCCTGTCGACGAGCCGGGCCCGTTTGTGCTTCACGCGGGCTCAGATCCACAATCTTGTCACAAGTCTCCTTGATCAGCGGTTTCAGGTAATCAAAAGGTATATCCACCTTGGCCGCCGTTTGCTCACCCACATAGAACATATGGTTCACAAAATTGCACACCCACACCGCTGCCAAGTGCATACTTGCTCGCTCAGCAGAGTTCATCACACGCACACGATTTGAAATGCGTTGCGCAAACTCCACCAAAAGTCTCTCATCCTCAGCGTTTTCAGCCTCTACGAAAAACGGGATTTCATCATACTCCAGCGCTCGGTTTTTAGTAAAAGTCTGCAGAGGGTATAGCACCCCTTTGCGAAAATCACCTTGCAGCATCTTCATGTCCACAGACCCAGAAGTGTGTACCACCAGACAATCATCAAAAGGTATGTGCATAGACATCTCGCGTATAGCATCGTCAGATGTTGTAATCACATACAAATCAGCCTTTTCCAGCTCAGAAATGCGGTCAGTGTAGCGTATCTTATACATCTCACCAATCTGCTGCGCCTTGGTCAAAGTGCGGTTATACACCTGCTTCACTTGCACAGTGTTTTCTACGAAAGCGGCAGCCAAATGCATAGCCACATTGCCCGCGCCTAAAATGCTTACCGTACGTATTTTTTCATCCATTGCCCGCAAATATAACCATAAAAGCGCAAGCACAAAGCCCCGTAGCAAGCTAGAAATTACTCAAATTACCTTAAAACAGCCAATCACAATATTTTTTTATTTTTTATTTGGGTGGCTTATCGGTCTCCGCCTCCAAGTACGCAGCCTGCGGCAGGCGTTCAGTAGCCACAGCGGGTTTTCCGCAGGGGCTCCAACCCCGCTGTGGCTCTTCACGCATCTGCCGCATGCTTTGCGGGCTTTTCAGCTACGCCCGGCCACGGACTCTGCACACGAGAAGCGCCAAGCAGTAGAATTTTCATTTCAAAGTCTGCAAACCTTTTTCCATGATTTGATTTCTAGCCTTGTTTTACAATTTGAAAATAATTTCATAGGCAAAATTCTTATCAAGCCGGGATTTCTACAAAATCCGTTATCTAAACCCTCTTTTTTTGGAGAAACAGAGTGAGTGTAATGCATAAAGCTATGGTCTTACAATTGCAGCATAATCTTCCACAATTTTGTTTAGAGATTTTGGTTCGGAAATATTTGTGAATTGTATTGAAAATGAGGTTTTAATAGGTCATTTTTTTTCAATAACAATGAAATCTTCGCAGTTGAAGATAAGCATCTATACAAAGCTTAATAACAGGGTTTTGCTCAAGGCTATTCACCAAATTATAGTGACTAATAATCTGACACTGAAATCTATTAACCAACAACATACTTCCTGGCCTTGCGCTCCTTGGCCTAGCCCCGATGCGAGCGGAAATCCTTGCAAAACCCGCAGCCTATGCAGCTGCCAGGGTTTTGGGTACTGGAGCGATAGCGGACGTGCCCAAAACTCGGCAGATGCGGCTGTGGGTGAGCAAGATTGCAGCGGGCAGCGGGAAATAGCTCCTAAAAAATACTGCTACCTGCAAGGTTCAGAAACAGAATTTTCTCTTCGCTCAAAATTTCTTAATTTTCAGAACTTTATTACAAAATTATGGCGCAATTAAGCATCAGAAAGGAGGTTTTTTCTTTTCTCAACATTTCTCTTTACCTGCATCAGATAAAGCCTATAAGGTCTCTATATATTGAAAATGCTTCTGAAGAATTGGTAGAAAACGTTACGGTGCATGTTTTTTCAGATCTGCCGGTGATTCAAAAGTTTGAGTATGATGTGAAAGAAGTGCCACCGCGGTCTGAGCTCAGGATTCCGCTGGAAAATTTTAAAGTCAATCGCGATTTTCTGAATACTATTTCTGAAACGGAAACCGCTGTGGTCACTGCACAAATAGAACGAGAGGGTGAGGTGCTACTGACTGAAAACTGGAATCTAGATGTGCATCCAATTGAATATTTTGGAGGATTTGTAATTCTTCCAGAGCTTATTGCATCCTATATCACGCCCAATCACCCATATGTCTATAAAATCAAAAGAAAAGCGATTGAAATTCTAGAAAAAGAAAAACTACCCACCTCTTTTGAAGGATATCAGCGCAATGACCCAGAAAGGGTTTTGCAGATGCTGTCTGCCATCTATTCTGCTATACAAAGTGAGCAGATAGTTTACAGTGCGCTACCTCCTGGGTATGAGGTTAGTGGACAGCGCTTGCGATTGCTCACCACCTTGCAAAATGAAAAATTTGGCAATTGTATAGACCTGAGTTTGTTGTTTGCCGCTTGTCTAGAAGCCATAGGCTTGAATCCTTTGTTGATCCTCACGCATGGTCACGCATTTGTGGGTTGCTGGCTGCATGATGAGCGTTTTCCGGAAATCATAAATGATGATAAGACGGCTATCACCAAAAGACTCTCAAAAGGTACAAGAGAAATGGTGGCATGGGAGGCCACCAGTATCACCAAAGGTTCAAACTTTTCTTTTGGTGAAGCCCTGAATATGGGCGAATCTCAATTGGTAGAAAAAGATGATTTTGAAATTTCTATAGATGTGAAAAGGGCGCGGACTTTTAGGATTCGTCCCTTGCCGCTGGCTTTTGAGTCCAACAAAATTGAACTTGATGAGGAAAAAGTGGAGCAGCGAGAACAAGAAGCCATGCAAACAGATTTTGACCTGGGCAATATCTATGCAGATGAGTTGCAAAATGCTACAGCCGTTACTTCAAAATTAAAGAACTGGGAGAGAAAACTACTTGATTTGTCACTGCGGAATAATTTGCTCAATCTACGCATTACACGCAATATGCTGCAATTGGTAGATATGAATTTGAACGAACTGGAAGACACATTGTGGGAAGGCAAATCTTTTAGCATTCAGCCCAATCCCAATGCAGAAGTACAGCGTAGGTACAATATATTCAATCAACCTTTGCATCACTCATCTCAGCTGTATCAGTTGGCTAATGAAGAACTGAAATACAATAGGCTTCTGACATACTATCACCGTGATGATTTGTCTAATATTTTAACTTACATCCATAGAAATGCAAGACAAGCTATTGAGGAAAACGGATCTAGTACCTTGTACCTTGCGGTTGGATTACTCAAATGGTTTGATAAGAAAACACCTACCCAGCCACGTTTTTCACCTATTCTTTTGATCCCTGTTGAAATCTCGCGAAGATCTGTAAGAAGCAATTTCACACTGAGAGGTAGCGAGGAAGAAACAATGATCAATATTACCTTAGTTGAATTTCTAAAACAGGAATATGATCTTAATTTGCAGGCGCTGGAAAACCTTCCGTATGATGATAAGGGTGTGGATGTAGCCAAAGTGATGGGCATACTGCGCCGCGCAATTATGCAAATGCAAGGTTGGGATGTTGAGGAACGTGTAGTGCTTGGCAATTTCTCATTCAGTAAGCTCATACTTTGGAAGGATATTGTGTCTAACCAAGAAAAACTGCTAGAAAGTGATATGGTGAAGAGTCTGGTGGATGGGAAACTAGCTTTCACGCCAAGTTTGGAAGAGGACGATCAGAATTATGATGAAATGCCCTCTGAAAATGTTACCTTAACTATCCCTACAGATGTTTCACAATTGGAAGCGGTATTGTCTGCGCAAAAAGGAGAGACTTTCATACTACATGGCCCTCCGGGAACGGGAAAATCACAGACCATCACCAATATAATCGCGGATGCTTTGCACCAAGGAAAGCGCGTACTGTTTGTAGCGGCCAAGAAAGCAGCCCTAGATGTTGTGCATCGCAGATTGGAACAAATAGGTCTTGGGAGCTTCACGCTAGAATTGCACTCCAATAAGGCAAAAAAGTCAGACATTTTGGCGCAGCTAGACCGTTCGCTGCAAGCGCAAAGATTGTCGCCTGAGGTGCAGTTTGCAAGAGAGTCTAGACGTCTAGATGTGGCCAAGAAGTACCTGAATGCGTATGTTTCTGTGTTGCATGAGAAGCAGAAAATTGGCTGGTCACTGTATGAAAGCATTGTGGGTATTGACAAGCTGGAAGGTAAAGACCTTTGCAAAGACCTAGTGCCGGAGGAGGTTTTTATATCAGTTGACGAGGATAAATGGATCGCATGGAATGATTGGCTCAATCAATATGAGGCAATCATCAGTGTTTTGAATCACCCAAAGGAAAACCCGCTCAGAAATCTCGGAATCAAGGATTATTCCTATGGTATTTCTGAGCAAATTGCGGCTAAATCTACGTTGCTTTCACAATCAATCGCTAAATTAAGCATTGAAACAGAGGCTGTTGTAAAAAGTGTTTATTTTCCTGCTGAGGTTTTGCACAAAGAAAGTTGGTCTAGTTTTCAAAAGCTTGTGGCTGAAATATCAAATGTAAAAAACATCCCATTAGAATTGCTTCAGTTTCTAGCCGCAAAAGAGAATGCTGAGCTGTTTGATGAATGGAAAACTGCTTTTGGAAACTATCAAAATTCCTTGAATGGAATTTTGAAAGATTATAGACGCAATGTCCTAGATCAGAATATTTCTGAATGGGAAATGCAATGGCGAAAAGCAGAACAAAGCTGGTTTTTGCCGAAATGGCTACAGAAAAACAAACTGAAAAAGAATATTTCGCTGTATAGAAAGCAACCTGTGAAGGATGATAATGACATGCTGGCGCTATTCAACAACTATCAGAAATACACAGAAGATCTACGATTGGTGCAGCAAGAAAGATTTACTGTGGTGAAATCTGCCTTGAAGAATCTATACAAAGATGAACAGACAGATATTGCCCAAATTCGTGATATAAGCAGTGAGGCGAATAGCGTGATGCAACTCTTCAATTTTTGGGGGAGCAAGTTGATTCATGAATGGATAAAATCACTAACAGAAAACGGATATACCAATCTTTCAGAACTTAACGAGAATAACCGGGAAGTATTCCGATCTTTTCAAGAATCGGTCGAAGAGTATAGGAGTGCAGAACAAGAATTTTTTGAGGTTGCCAAAATCACGTATGAACCAAGTGAAAATTGGATGACGGGCGTTCAAGAGCAATTGCAAGACATCAATCAGCATTTGCCTAATCTCAAAGATTGGATATTGTACGTGCATTTGGTAGAGAAAGGTAATGATATAGACATGAACTGGCTAACCGAAGCGTATCTTCAAAAAAGATTTGACAAGGAAAACAGTGTAGATTATTTTCAATATACTGTACACCGGTCGGTTGCGCGAGATGTGATTTCCGCCCACAAATCTTTGAATCTTTTCAATGCCTCTGTTTTCAATTCTAAAATTGAGAAATACAAAAAGATTGCAACCAATTATCGAGACATTACTTTAAACGATTTGAAAGCAGACCTATCAGCCCGGCTACCCAATCCTACGATTGAGGCCATCCAAAGTTCGGAAATAGGAATTTTGCAAAGAAACATCAGAAATAGAGGCCGAGGAACGAGTATCAGAAGGCTGTTTGATCAAATACCAACATTATTGCCCAGACTTGCACCCTGCATTTTGATGAGTCCAATTTCTGTAGCACAGTATTTTGACGTGGACAATGAGCTGTTTGATTTGTTGATTTTTGATGAGGCATCTCAGCTGCCTACATTTGAAGCCGTGAGTTCATTGGCCAGAGCCAAACAAGCAATTATAGTTGGTGACCCAAAACAGATGCCGCCCACTTCATTTTTCAGCACCATCAAAGTAGATGAAGAAAACATGGATGTAGAAGATCTTGAAAGCATTCTAGACGATTCTTTGGCGCTCTCCATTCCATCAAAATACTTGTTGAGGCATTATCGCAGCAAGCACGAAAGCTTGATTGCCTTCAGCAATTCCAATTATTATGACAACAAACTGCTCACTTTTCCTTCACATGATGATTTGGATAAGCAGGTGAAACACCATGCAGTTGACGGGTTTTATGACAAAGGTAGAAGTAGAACAAATCGGTTTGAAGCTGATGCAATCGTGCAATTTGTTGAGCAGCATTACGCAGATACTGCCAAGAGAAAAAGAAGTATTGGCATAGTCACTTTTAGCCAAACCCAGCAAAATCTTATCGAAGAAAAGCTACAAGAACTATATTCCAAAAACACCGAATTAGAACGATGGGCAACAGAATCTGAGGAGCCTTTGTTTGTGAAAAATCTTGAAAATGTGCAAGGTGATGAGCGGGACTTTATTCTGTTTTCAATAGGTTATGGTCCTGATAAAGAGGGAAAAGTGAGCATGAATTTTGGTCCGCTAAATAGAAATGGTGGCTGGCGCAGATTGAATGTAGCTGTTACACGCTCACGATTTGAGATGCATGTTTTTGCAACCTTGAAAGCAGAACAAATTGATTTATCCAGAACCTCAGCAGAAGGAGTTGCAGGTTTGAAAGCATTCTTGAATTACGCAGAAAAAGGCTACTTACCACTCAATGCAGATGCAATCAACACTGCCGACAGAAAATCTTTAGCAGTAAGTATTGCAGCAAAACTGCAAGAGAATAATTTG
This sequence comes from Weeksellaceae bacterium, assembly GCA_030535475.1. Taxonomy (GTDB): domain Bacteria; phylum Bacteroidota; class Bacteroidia; order Flavobacteriales; family Weeksellaceae; genus JAUNRT01. The sequence continues at coordinate 40,715 of JAUNRT010000012.1, forward strand.
GTGGTAAAGACAGATATAGGTACATCCGATTTCAAAGTAGATATAGGCGTGGTAAATCCCAACAATCCTTCACAGTATATTTTGGGAATTCTCTTGGATGGGTATTACTATCACCAAGCTAGAACCACAAACGACAGAGAAATGGTGATGCCTTCTGTACTTTCCGCGCTTGGATGGAAAATTCATAAAATCTGGACAATGGATTGGTATGAAAACCAAGAAAGAATTGTGAGTGAAATCACAGAAAAAGTGAATGCAATTCTGGAAGACAATTATCAAGTGGAAGATATTCCTGAATCAGAAACAGATCATTTTGCGCTGGAGGAAGAATTTGATGCCACTCTAGACGAATCTCATGAGCCCATTCCCGTAGTAAGAAAACAAGATTACATCATCACCGAACTGAATGATGTTCCAGAAGCGAGCAGTGAAACTATTTATGACTTTAAAAACAGAAATTTACTGCGATCACAAATTTTACAAATTGTAGAGACCGAATCTCCGATCAGTAAAAACCTGCTGTACAGAAGATTGCTCAACACGTGGAATATAAGTAGGGTTGGAGCAAAATTAGATCGTCACCTGCAGGAAATTATTGCGGAAACCGGAGTATTGACAACCAGCCATCATCAGGAATTTTATTGGAAACCAGGCGCTGATTTCTCCTGTTCATTTTACCGTGATAATCATGTGGTAAAGCGATCGGTAGAAGACATAGCGCCAGAAGAAATACTCATAGCGCTTGAAGAAGCATTATCCGGTCATCTCAGCATAGAAAAGGCGGATTTGATGCGTTATCTCACGCGCACCTTTGGCTACGCCAAAATGGGTATGCAGATAGAGAGTTTGATGGATAGCGCCGTGAAATACGCTGTAGCACAAGGCGTTGCAGATCTAGATGGTGATAGGGTGAAAATTGGAAGCAACTAAACTAAAATCAGGAATTCTAAATCTTAACCTAGAACATCAGTCGGCCAAAATTTCAGGAAAAACGTCTTTCTGAAATCGTGGAAATCATTTCTGATTTTAATGCAAATTTGATATTTCTAACCGAGACTAATTCTGCACTGGGTTCAAAACTTGTTATTTCAGAGTCTGCAGTTCTTGGTCAATTGTATATTTATCATCAGTTTTATGTTGCAACCAAGACGGCTCTCCTTTACCACAGCTCAGACTTTTTAGTTACAAAAAGTAATAACTTTTCGCCAACTGAAGTTACAAGTGTTTCTTCAAATGAATGCAAGGTTATACAACTTCAAACAGACAAGCATTTGAAGATTTGGCAAGAAACTATTAAATCGGTGATGCAAGATCCTCGAATGACTATATCTATTTACATATAAAAGAAAAGTATTATAAAGAATTATATGCGAAAACATATAAATACATATATTTTTTTTTATTTGGGTGGCTTATCGGTCTCCGCCTCCAAGTACGCAGCCCGCGGCAGGCGTTCAGTAGCCACAGCGGGTTTTCCGCAGGGGCTCCAACCCCGCTGTGGCTCTTCACGCATCTGCCGCATGCTTTGCGGGCTTTTCAGCTACGCCCGGCCACGGACTCTGCACACGAGAAGCGCCAAGCAGTAGAATTTTCATTTCAAAGTCTGCAAACCTTTTTCCATGATTTGATTTCTAGCCTTGTTTTACAATTTGAAAATAATTTCATAGGCAAAATTCTTATCAAGCCGGGATTTCTACAAAATCCGTTATCTAAACCCTCTTTTTTTGGAGAAACAGAGTGAGTGTAATGCATAAAGCTATGGTCT
>JAUNRT010000085.1 GCA_030535475.1 Weeksellaceae bacterium
GCACAAAAAACCCTCAGTGACCGAAAGAAAAGACGGTGGCTGAGGGATTTTGCCCAAGCGAAATCGTCTCGAAGCCACGAGAAGCAAAGGATAAAGAAACAGTTGGTCACTTCGAGACATTTTTTGTGCATTTTCGTTTTTGATGATTTCTTCTAAAGTTTTATAGCACAAAAAACCCTCAGTGACCGTATTTTCTACATTCACGCATTTTATCTTGGATCGAAGGAAAAAACGATGGTTAAGGGAAAAAACGGTGGCTGAGGGATTTTGCTTTAGCAAAATCGTCTCGAAGCCACGAGAAGCAGAGGAAGAAAGTTGCATTTCGTCACTTCGAGACGTTTTATGCGAAAAGTCGATTATTGTAATTTGATTAACGAGACTTTGCCAAATTAAAAGATTTACTTTGCCAAAGTTACCTGGTTTTCAAGGCTAAATCACAGAAGTTTTAAATGAAGTTTTTGACAGCACAACTTTGGCAAAGTTTCGGCTTTTTGCTTTGCGAAACTTTTCCAGAATGCCAGTATCTTTGGTTAAGGATTTTCTTATAATTCGTCACTTCGAGACATTTTTTATGCATTTTCATTTTTGGTAATTTCTTCTGAAGTTTTATAGCACAAAAAACCCTCAGTGACCGTACTCTTTCAGGAATCGCTCAATTAAATATTTCGTCACTTCGAGACGTTTTTTGTGCATTTTCATTTTTGGTAATTTCTTCTAAAGTTTTATAGCACAAAAAACCCTCAGTGACCGATAGAAAAGACGGTGGCTGAGGGATTTTGCCTAAGCAAAATCGTCTCGAAGCCACTAGAAGCAAAGGATAAAGAAACAGTTTGTCACTTCGAGACATTTTTTGTGCATTTGCATTTTTGGTAATTTCTTCTAAAGTTTTATTGCACAAAAACCCTCAGTGACCGTGTCTTGTCTGTGATCTTGATTTTATGAAGACGGATTTATGTGGTTGTATGCTGATTGGGACGTAGTTGTAGAGTCCTTGCATTGCAACCTCTGTTCATCCACAGCAACGTCTGCAGACCAAATGAAACGTTTCTTCAGGTAAGGTTTGCACCGTGAAAAAATGGCCTTGTGCTGTATGGCCTAGCCCCGATGCGAGCGGAAATCCTTGCAAAACCCACAGCCTATGCAGCTGCCAGGGTTTTGGGTACTGGAGCGATAGCGGACGTGCCCAAAACTCGGCAGATGCGGTTGTGGGTGAGCAAGATTGCAGCGGGCAGCGGGATTTAGCTCCAAAAAAAAAAATCCAAAAAGAAGCTTATAATAAAAAGCAAAGCCGCCTCTGGTGTGAGACGGCTGTGCAATAAAAAAACAGAATAATGTTGGACTTCTTGTCTATTTTAATTCCAAAAATACCAGTATTCTCCATTGAATATGGCGATGGATTTGCTGGCTTTGTCATATACCATGGTTCCAGGTGCGGGATTGGGAAGTGATGTTTCTACGTTTTCTACTCGGGGGAGTATCATGACTTTTTGGTCGCTGTCTAGCTTCAAAACTGCGGGGTCTGTGGTAGATATGCTGTTGTCTGAAATGATAACGCCCTCTGTAGTGAGGTCTGGAGTGGTGGGCACTGCAAATGTGGTGTTCTCTGCAGGCTCGTTCATTGATACCCATGCGGTGGCATTGTGGTATAGGAATGTGCCATTGGTGCCATCAAATACTATAGCGCCGGCTTGCCCTACGGGATTGGCTACTGTGGGTAAGATGAGGCCTTTGGCTACGCCACCATTGTCCACGTCATGGAATTCTAATATGGTGGTGGTAGGGTTGCTCACATACTCTTGCTCTATGGCTACTTGCGCACAAAGTAATGGTGCTGTGAAAAGGGCTATTCTTAAGATATGATTTTTCATGTAATTTTCTTTTTATGGTTGTGAATTATAGGTCGTTGCAACCTCTAGAGGTACATTTCCACTGGGTACCATCAAAAATGGTGAGACACTGGGTTACGATGTCGTAATACATCATGCCTTCTGTGGCTTCTGATTCTGAGGGTCTACTGTCCGGGTGCAAACGTGTTGGCACAAAGCCATATTGTTGTGACTCTAATTGTATGAATCCGTTGTTGGCTGTGTTGAATGACTCTGTGTTGCGAGCTATGGTGGATATGGCTACGTGTGTAGGCAAATTCGTGGTTCCGGCAAAGGCAGGTCTGAAGCATGGTCCCGGAACGAATACCCAAACCAAGGCGCGGTCTGTAAGCTCTGGATTGGTCTGGTCTTGGATTTCATACTCTATCCAGTAGTAGCCACCACCTGTGTTGGGCGCTACACTCACCAATCCTGTTGCTGGGTCTAAGCTTACATTTGGGCTCTGCTGCGCAATGACTGTAATGGTAACATTGGACAAGGTGGCGGCCACGTTGCCGCTACCTGTAGCGGTGTATCTGTAGAAGTCATTTGCCAAGACGGATACGGTAGATGTGGTGCCTGCAGGTATAGGTGCAAGCCCGTTTTGCCCATCAAAAATGTCATCTTGCGCCAAGATGATAAAGTCTGAGTCTGGCTGTATGACTACGTCGTCGCAGGTTGCGTACTCTGGTGTAAGTGTAGGGTAAGCCGGGAGAGTAATGCTAGACTGCCCATTGTATGTAAGTCCAATGTTATTTGGAAAGTCAGCGTTGTATAGACCTTGTTGCATTTGCAGTATAGTTCCTGTTCCTGGTCCTACGATATTTGCAAAATATAATTTGATGTCAGAACCACCTGATGTGTTGCCAGTGTAGAGCTCATTATTTCGTCTATTGTCCTTGAATCTATTGTTTGTGAATGATGATATTCTTGCTCTAGTCCAATGAATTGCTCCATCTATTTTAATGGCACCACCACCATTGGTATTTCCAGTTACCCAAGTGGTATTGCCAAAGAAATCGGAGTTGTCAATGTTGAGACCTTGGTTGTTTGCCGAGAAGAAAAGTGCTCCACCACCATTGGTGTTTTGGTCATTTTCAAAACCAGAATGGTTTTCATAGAAGCCAACATTGTTGAAGGTATAGGTGCGGTCACCATCTGTCCAAATGGCGCCTCCGGCTCCTGCACTGGAATTGCCACGGAACCATGCTGTCTTCGGCTGCCCTGGAGCGCTAGTACCTGTGATGGTGAGGTTGGTGCCGATTGATTGTATAGCACCGCCATTTCTTTGAGCTGCAAGACTGCTTCCAATGACTTGATTGTTGAGAAAACGCCCATCTGTGATGTTGAGTAATTCTAAGTCTGCAGCGTTTATGGCACCACCTCTAAAGGAATCTGCTCCTGCGCCTTGAATGCGGTTTTCAATGAATTCTGTGTTGGTGATATTCATTTGTTGCCTTCTCACAAGTATAGCTCCACCCAATTGAGTAGCCCAGTTGTTTACAAAACTGGCGTTGGTAATGTTTGCAACTCCATCATAAATGGCTATAGCGCCACCACCTATGTCTTGCCCGTTGGCAGAGGTAGTACCAGGTAAGCTTCTCACATAATTGCCTATAAAGCTGTCTCCTGTAGAGGTGAATGAGGTACCATTGTTGATCCACAAGGCACCTCCCTGGGCTGTTTGCACGTAATTACATACATATATATTGTCTATGGAAGTGAAGCTCGAATTTCCAGTAATAGCTATGGCACCACCTTGTCCCTGGCTGTTGTTGGCTGCGGATTCTGAGGTGGTTCTGTTGTCTTTGAACACAGTTCTCTCTATGTGCAAGGAAGAATTATTTCTTAAGGCTATTGCACCACCATTGGTGATTAGCGCTCTGTTGTTTACAAACTCAGAATCATAAATCCTAACAGTATGTCTGGAAGATCTCCAAAGGCCTAGAACAGCACCATCTACTACAGTAACGCGGTTGTTGTGAAACTTTGAGTTTCTGATTTCTATGATAGCATCATCTGTTTGTTCGCGTAGTGTAATGACACCACCTTCTATAACTCCATTCACTACAACATTATCAAAATAAAGACTGTTTCCTTGATTTTGATTGTTGTTAATATTAAAAATTCCGATTCCCGGATCATCAGAAACAGGCTGTGTAATAATCACTTTTATATCTTCAAATCTGAAAACCCCATCTGCTCTGTTGATGTTTACAAAAGGTGAAACGTAAGAAGTGCCATTTGCGCTGTAATAATTTGCAGGATCGTAGGCATTGATACCTCTTACTGTAAGATTACCATCTTCTTTACCCACTTGAAATACCGCAGCAGAGGCTACTAAATTGGTAGGGTAAATAGTAGGATTGTAACCTGTGATATTTGTACCTCTTAAAATAGCGGAATAGCCACCCGTAACTTCTACATCTACACCATTGGGTAGTGTACTCATGGCGCCTCCATAGTGCACATTGACCCCATTTTCATTGAAGTAGTCACCGGTTTTCATATGAACCTCCAGTTTGGAAAATCCGGACATGTTTGTCTGCAATGCTGTGATGATGCTTGTGTAAGCATTTTCCCAAGAAGACCCATCGCCATTCCCGGTAGCAGATATAGGGTTGCTGGCAGGAGCTACAAAAACCACCTTGGTTTGCCCAAAGCTGAATACACTTAATGTAAGCAGCCAAAGAATCGTAAATTTTTTCATATATTAGATCGTTAGAAAATTTCAATTATTTATTAAAAACATCGAATGCCTTTAGCTTATTGATTTGCAAAAGTATACCATGAATTTTGTTAAAAAAAAAGAAGAATTTTTTTTATATTAGTTTTAGAGAAATTCTCCAATAAAAGTCTTTTTTACAATAAATTAACTATCAAAAAAAAATTTCAATTACATTTGCAGTATTGTACAATTTTCAGCAAAATCTCTATTGTAAAATCTCTACCGAAAAAAACCAATTATCTCCTAGCTAACACCGTATGAATAGATCAGAATTTGTAGAAGCCGTAACACCCCTTTTCTTGAAACATGGCTATAGGTCACTAAATATAGATCAAATATCAAAAGAGCTCAACCTCTCTAAAAAAACAATTTATACACTATTTCCTGGCAAGAAGTCCATCATTTCTAGTGTGCTCAATCAAAGAGACCGAATACTCCTTGAAACTGCAAGCAATGTGCTCCAAAACTCTTCTAATGCCATAGAGGCCTATGTGAATACTATCATAAAAATAGGAGAGATGGTAAACTTCAACCAGCAGCTTACCAACTTACAAGAGCTGGACAAGTACTATAGTGAGTTGTATGAAGAGAACTCCATCCAACTCAAAGAGGTCATAAAAAAAATCATGAAAGACATTCTGCAACGGGGCGAGCAAGAAGAGCTTTTCGATCTCATAGACATAGATGTCACGTGTAACCTTGCATCTATACAATATTTGCAGCTGATAATGCCACAAACCATATTACCGGAGTTTCAAAACAATAGGCAGTTGCACTGGCGTACAGTGGTAATACATACCAGCCTGTTTTTGCGCTCATTACTTAATCCAAAAGGTTATGAAATTCTCAAATCGATGCAATCAAATATGCAGGTCAACGACAACCATAGCCATTTGCCGAACTATCAAGAATTTCAAAGCTTAGATGAAAAACTTTGGAAGCGAGATGTTTAAAATTCAGAATCTACGTCGCCAAGTATTTAAAACCTTAGCGGGAAATTTTGAGTTTAGTTGAGTAAAGCATTTCTTGAAATACAGGACAAGCTTCTATTTTATGAATAGATAGTTCATTCGTGTTGTGACCGCTTTTTGACCGATGTTAGGAAAAAAAATCATTGGATTGAAGTCGTAGAAAATTCGAAAAAATAAATGTGCTAGTAGAAAGTGTTTGCAGTTGCATTTCGGATAAAACTTATGTGATGCTTTAGATTCAGCAAAACATACTCAATAAAATCAATTTGGATAATTCTGTTTTATGGTTTGTAGCCTTGATTGAGGTGTTTTCCAGATTTTTCTAAATATTGATTGAGTAAGGAATCTCAAAATTATCAGTGTTTAAAAAAATGCTATTGTTTTCACTAATTTCGAATTTATCGAAGTTTTTTAATCATAAGCATAAAATAATGTTGATTAATTTCATAAATTTTAATAAAACTTATTTTCTTCATAAACTGATGATTTCGAAAGGATTAATATGTATTATTTCGGTAATGATATTATTTACACGAAATAATTATTGATTTTTTTTGATGATAATTTGGGATTTGAGCGATATAAGTTTTGGAATACTAGAAAATGATTCAATTATTAGAAAAAAGTATGGTCACTGAGGGTTTTTTGTGCTATAAAACTTAGAAGAATCACCAAAAATGCAAATGCACAAAAAATGTCTCGAAGTGACGAAAGAGTAGAAAAAACTTAAGCCAAGAAATTGCCACTTTGGAAAAGATTCGCAAAGCAGAATTCGACACTTTGCCAAAGTTGTTCTGTCAATAACTTGATATAAACCTTCTGTGAATTAGCCTTGCAAACCCGGTAACTTTGGCAAAGTAAATCTTTCAATTTAACAGCGTTTCGCTTTTAAAGCTGAGAAAATCGAAAATGCACAAAAAACGTCTCAGGCTGACGAATTGATTACTTGTTCCTTTGCATCTTGTGGCTTCGAGACGATTTTGCTTAGGCAAAATCCCTCAGCCACCGTATTTCCCTTCAACCAACGTCTTTAACCTTCGACACAAGACAAAATGCGGGTATTTAGAAAGTACGGTCACTGAGGGTTGCCTTTTTTTTACAGTTATGGATCATCGGATTTAAGATCGACGATTCTTTTCTTGAATGATAGATGCGATCATCGCGGCAGGTGGGAGGCGTTTACCCCGCAAAGCAACACCTGTATGCAGGAAGCGCCAAAGCCAATTGACGGCAGGAAAATTGAGCTTTGGCTACTGACTGCACAGGGGTGGCTGCGGAGTAATAGCCGTACACCGACCCTTTTTTTGGGCAATTTCATGTAAGGATGTTTGGAATTTTAACCCAAGTTTTTTGAGTTTATGCGAGGGCAATAAGCGATGGCGTGTTTTGCCCAAAAAAGGGTGCCGCCCAAATAAAGAAAATAAAAAAATCTGAAAAACTCTTGGTTTATGCTCTGCCTTTCAGTGATAGATACAATCAAAATTTTCAATTTAAAAAAGGGTGCCGCCCAAATTATATAAATTATCCGTTAAGAAGTAAGTGAAATAAAACAATTGGGCTTTGAGCGGGTGATGTGAATATTGAAGATTCTCAATGGTCTATGCCGGCAAATTTCTTGGATGGTTGGAGTATTATTGTATACAATATTGGTGATATTTTGTGAATGGATTTTTACGCTCTAATTTCCTAAACCATTTTGAATTTTGTACCTTGCTCAACCAAAATTTTTAACAGTAAAAATAATTTATTTAGATGATAAAAGAAGTTTTGAAACAACTGGGGATAGAGGATGTAAATCCGGGCACTTCTACAGGTAGCGAATGGTTTGCACATGGTGAAAAGATTGAATCTCACTCACCTGTAGATGGTGAGCTGATTGCTGCTGTGAAGGCCTCTACACGTGAAGATTATGAGCGTGTAATGGATCGTGCGGTGGAAGCCTTTGAAGAATGGCGCGTGATGCCGGCACCGAAAAGGGGAGAAATTGTACGCCAGTTTGGAGATAAACTCCGTGAACTCAAAGAACCGCTGGGCAAACTTGTGTCTTATGAGATGGGTAAATCTCTGCAAGAGGGCTATGGTGAGGTTCAGGAAATGATAGATATATGTGACTTTGCAGTGGGCTTGTCCCGTCAATTGCATGGGCTCACTATGCACTCTGAGCGTTTTGGGCACCGTATGTATGAGCAGTATCATCCGCTAGGTGTGGTGGGCATAATCTCTGCTTTTAACTTCCCGGTGGCTGTATGGGCTTGGAACACGGCGCTGGCGTGGGTGTGTGGAGATGTTTGCGTATGGAAACCCTCAGAAAAGGTGCCTCTCTGTGGGGTTGCATGCCAGAAAATCATTGCTGATGTGCTTAAGGCCAATGACCTACCGGAAGGTATTTCTTGCTTGATAAACGGTGACTACAAAGTAGGAGAGATGATGACCCAAGATACACGCATACCTCTTATATCTGCAACCGGCTCTACGCGTATGGGTAAAATTGTAGGCAAAACGGTTGCCGAGAGATTGGGTAATTCTTTGCTGGAGCTTGGTGGAAACAACGCCATCATTGTAACACCGGATGCTGACATAAAAATGACTGTAATAGGCGCTGTGTTTGGCGCAGTAGGTACTTGTGGTCAACGCTGTACTTCTACAAGACGCCTCATAGTGCACGAGAGTTTGTATGACAAGGTGAAAGATGCACTGATCAATGCCTATAAGCAATTGAGCATCGGCAATCCGCTAGATGAGAAAAACCACGTAGGACCATTGATTGACAAAGATGCTGTGAAGCAATACAAGCAGGCTTTGGAAACTGTGGTGGAAGAGGGAGGCAACATTCTAGTAGAAGGCGGTGTGCTGGAAGGCGAAGGCTATGAAAGCGGCTGCTATGTGAAACCTGCTATTGCAGAAGCAAGCAATGATTTCCAAATTGTACAAAAAGAAACTTTTGCGCCCGTATTGTATTTGATAAAATATAGTGGCGATGTGCGCAATGCTATTGCTATACAAAATGGCGTGAAGCAAGGACTATCTTCTGCTATCATGACCAACAATCTACGTGAAGCGGAAGCTTTCCTATCACACGCGGGTTCTGACTGCGGTATTGCCAATGTGAACATTGGAACCTCTGGCGCCGAAATTGGTGGAGCTTTTGGTGGTGAAAAAGAAACCGGAGGCGGTAGAGAAAGTGGATCTGACGCTTGGAAAATCTATATGCGCAGACAGACCAATACCATAAATTATACTACAGAGCTACCACTAGCTCAGGGTATAAAATTTGACATTGTATAAAATTTCGAAACAACAAACAACAAATATTTGAACGATGAGCGATACAGCTATTTCAAAAAAAATTCATGAGCGCTTAGGTAAGCACATTTTGGCAGACGGATTTGATCTGGTGATGGATATGGAAAAGTCTCATGACTCATACCTCGTAGATGATGAGGGCAACGAATATCTAGACATGTTTTCTATGTTTGCCTCGGCATCTGTAGGTTACAATCACCCACATATTGTGAAACACGCAGACTGGCTAGGCAAAATGGCGATCATAAAGCCATCTATGTCAGACATCTACAATAAGGAATTTGCAGATTTCCTAGACACCTTCAGCCGTGTAGCAATTCCAAAAGAATTGAGCTACGCATTTTTTGTGTCAGGCGGTGCATTAGCAGTAGAAAATGCTTTAAAAGCGGCCTTTGACTGGCGCACAAGACTCAATATGTCTCGTGGCATAGACAAGGAAGCCGGACAAGTGATTCACTTCAAAGAGGCATTCCACGGAAGATCGGGCTACACCATGTCGCTCACCAACACCAAGGATCCGCGCAAGTATATGTACTTCCCAAAATTTGATTGGCCACGTGTCACAAATCCAAAAATGTTCTTCCCAGCAAGTGAAGAAAATGAGAAGAAAACCTTGGAGCTGGAAGCACGAGCCAAACAACAAATAGAAAAAGCCTTTGAAGATCACCCGGATGAGATTGCATGTATAATTGTTGAAACCCTACAAGGCGAAGGCGGTGATAACTTCTTCCGTCCAGAGTTTTTACAGTACTTGAGAGACATCTGTGATGAAAAAGAAGCACTGCTTATTTTTGACGAAGTACAATGCGGAATGGGTATCACAGGCAAAATGTGGGCTTGGCAGCACTATGGTGTGGTGCCGGATGTGATGTCTTTTGGTAAAAAAGCACAAGTGTGTGGAATTCTAGCCAACCGTGAAAAGCTAGATCAGATAGATAAAAACGTGTTCAAAGAGAGTAGCCGTATCAACTCTACATTTGGCGGTAATTTCATAGACATGATGCGTTTCCAGCTCATATTGGAAATCATAGAGAAAGAAAATCTCGTAGACAACGCACGTGAGAAAGGAGAGTACCTACTCTCTGAACTGCAAAAATTGCAAGACAAGCACCCAGAAACCCTTTCAAACACCCGTGGCAAAGGTCTTTGGTGCGCGTTTGACTTGAAAGATGGAGACGTGAGAGATGCATTCAAGAATGCTTGCTACAAAGAGAAATTGTTGGTACTACCATGTGGCGACCACAGCATCAGATTCCGTCCGCACCTCACAGTCACCAAGGAAGAGATAGACCAGGCAATAGCCATCTGTGAAAAAGTATTGACAGAAAACACGTTTGCCTAATATGCAGTTGCTAGAAGGTAAAGTAGCCCTTGTGACCGGCGGCACACGCGGCATAGGCAAGGGCATAGTAGAAGAGTTTGTGCGTCAAGGTGCTCGCGTAGCGTTCACCTACGCAAGCTCATCTACGGCAGCTGAGGAGCTAGAGGCAGAGTTGGGAGAGAGTGTAAAAGGTTTCAAGAGCGATGCCGGCGATTTTGATGCTGCACAGGCGTTGGTAGATGAAATCATTGCAGATTTTGGTCAAATAGATATTGTAGTGAACAATGCCGGAATCACCAAAGACAATCTGCTCATGCGCATGACTTTGGAAGATTGGCAAAAAGTATTGCAAGTAAACCTAGATTCTGCATTCAATCTCACAAAAGCCGTGTTGCGCCCCATGCTCAAACAGCGTAGTGGCTCTATCATCAACATGAGTAGCATTGTAGGGCTCAAAGGCAACGCCGGACAAGCCAATTATTCTGCATCTAAAGCCGGATTGATAGGATTTTCCAAGTCGGTAGCCCTAGAGCTCGGATCGCGAAATATTCGCTGCAACGTCATAGCCCCTGGATTTATAGAAACAGAAATGACAGAAAAATTAGACGCTGCAGTTGTAGAAGAATGGCGTAAAAACATACCACTCAAGCGTGGCGGAACACCGCAAGATATAGCCCATGCGTGTGTGTTTTTAGGCTCATCAATGTCTGAGTATATCACAGGTCAAGTCATCAGTGTAGATGGTGGCATGTATACCTGATACCCATATTTCATAATCATTTTTTGGAAACCGCTTTTTTATGAGGCGGTTTTTTTATTTTATTTGGAGCTATTTCCGGCTGCCCGCTATTATCTTGCTCATATCCAGCCACAGCAATCGGTGTTGCGGCTGCCTCCACTATCGTTGCGGCCACCGCCACACCAGATTGCTGTATGGCTGTCTATTTTGCAAGGATAGCCGCTTGCATCCGGGCTAGGCCAAAGAGCGCAAGGCCATTTTTTTTTCTTTGACAAGAAAAATTTTCCATTGCCAAAACATTCGACCCCTTCGGGGTCGCAGCATCCCAACCATACCTATTAATATTCATATTTCACGCCTTCGGCAGAACGTATACAAGAAATATCTGTTCACATAAAAAATCCTTGAACGCTGCGCAAAATTATTTTGATGTAGTGTATTTTTCATGTCTTACATCACAATAGGCCAAAATTTTCATAAAAAAAGGTGTGGTACGGATCGCATAAAAAAATGGAAGCCCATTGAATCAAACATGATTTCAATGATTTTTCGTTACAAGAATTAAACTAAGACCGTTGCACGGCAAAACAGTTGAAACTTGTAGTTTAAATATTTGA
>JAUNRT010000013.1 GCA_030535475.1 Weeksellaceae bacterium
ACGGGTTGCGAAATACCCGGCAAATGCCGACATGCCATAAAAAAACTAAATTATATGCCGGTAGTTGCCGGCAGCAAACCGGCGCAGCCACAATTTTTGCAGGCACAGATGCACAAGATTTAGCTCAATGGCCCGGTGTTTTCAAGAACTTGGCTTGGCAGGGCCAAGCCAAGTTCTTGAAAAGAGCCTCCCAAATAAAAATTAAAAAAACTGTCTCCTTTATGCAATAGGCAAAAGATTTTGGGATGTGTGGCTATGGTCTGGCATTGTCTAAAGAGATTTGTTGTACCTTTGCAACTTTAATTTTTTTTCTATGAATATATCTCAAAGTGATGTGGCTAATCTGCAGTCTGTGATTACGATACAGCTGGATAAGTCTGATTTTGCACCGCAGGTTGCTGAAACGCTCAAAAAATACCGTTCTACTGCTAATGTTCCAGGTTTCAGAAAAGGTCATGTGCCAATGGGCCTGATCAAAAAGCAGTATGAAAAGCCACTGATGTATGAAGAAATCAATAAAATACTGGGGAAGGAACTGAACCAATTTTTGGTGGACAATGAGGTGAATATGCTTGGTGAGCCTATTGCAAGGACTAAGGATGAGCTGAATTTTGATGAGGATCAATTTACATTTGAGTTTGATATAGCGCATGCGCCAGAGGTGGATTTGAATCTGGATAGTGTGCAAAAGCCACACTACCAAATACAACTGGAAGAGGACACTGTGGACAACATTGTGAACGATATGCGCAAGAGTTTTGGCGAATTGCAGGCTGTGGATACTGTAGATGAAAGAGCCACTATAGATGCTGTGATGCACGTGCTGAATGAGGATGATGAAATCAATGAAAAGCAGGATGTGATACATGTGAAGTTTTCTGTTGCTGACTTGCAAGACAAGGACAAGTTTATAGGCAAGAAGGTGGATGACAGAGTGCAACTGCCTTTTGCAGAGCTATTTGCAGAGAGTTTTGATGTGGAAAATGAGCTTGGACTAGATGAAGCTGATCTACCAAAGGGTAAGGTGTCTGTGAAAATAGACAAGATAGAGAGTATGGGCGACGCTGAGATGAACCAAGAGTTCTTTGACAAGGTTGTAGGCAAGGATAAGGTGAGCTCTGAAGAGGAGTTGCGCAACTTTATACACGAAGAGAATAGCAAGATTGCAGGTAGAGATAGCCAATTCATGGCTGTGCGCTTGATGATGGATCACTTGATGGAAAATGTGGAGATGGAGTTCCCTAAAGATTTGTTGCTAAAGACTATACGTATGAGATCTGAGCAGGAAATGAGCGAAGAGGAGGCTGAGAAGGTGTATGAGCAGTCTTTGCCGGGGCTACGCTATCAATTGATAGAGAATGAACTCTCTAAGAAGTTTAACATACAGGTGACACAGGAGGAAATGAAAGAGGTTTTCAGACAAAATACCATAAACCAATTTAGACAATATGGGTTGCCTGAAGAGAATATGGATGAGATGGTAGATGGCATGCTACCAAGATTGATGGAAAATGAGGGCGAAATGCGCAAGGTAGGTGAACAGTTGCTTATGACGAAATTGTTTGATAACTTTGAGCAAAATGGCAACTTTGAAAAGAAGAATATTTCTAACACAGAGTTTGTAGAAATCATTGAAAATCTAAACAAGAAATAATGCATTACGGAAAAGAATTTGAGAAGTATGCTACTGGGCATGCCGGAATAAATAGTATAACTCTGCACGACTATGTGCAAAATGTAACTCCCTATATTATAGAAGAGCGCAAGCTGAATGTAGCTCAAATGGATGTGTTTTCACGTCTGATGATGGATAGAATCATATTTTTGGGTACAGGGATTGACGATCAGGTGGCAAATATCATCACGGCGCAGCTCTTGTTTTTGGAGTCTGTGGATGCGGGTAAGGATATCCAGATCTACATAAATTCACCAGGTGGTAGTGTGTATGCCGGACTAGGTATATATGACACTATGCAGATTGTGAAGCCTGATGTGGCTACTATATGTACGGGTATTGCTGCCTCTATGGGCGCTGTGCTGATGGTGGCCGGTGAGAAAGGCAAAAGGTCTGCACTGAAACACTCGCGTATCATGATACACCAGCCAATGAGCGGCATGCAGGGACAGGTGTCTGATATGGAGATAACTTTGAAGGAGACATTGAAACTGCGTGATGAGCTATACACTATCATAGCGGAACATTCCGGGCAGACTGTGGAGAAGATATCCAAGGACTCTGACAGAGATTATTGGATGACCTCTACTGAAGCCAAAGCTTATGGGATGATAGACGAAGTATTGCTGAGCCCAAAAGACAGACCATAGGACTTTTTGATACTTATAGCTGAGTGTCAAAGACGAAGCAAAATAGATATAACCAGTGGTTCAAGACAGGATTTCTTCTGTATTGGGCGCTGGTTTTTTTATTGTTTGTAGGGGATCATTTTGGTGTAGGCAAAGAGTATAGAAACAATGCTATGGTACAGATTTTTGTACCTGAGGTTTTCCGGATGTATGCTAGCATTCCCAAAACAAAATTGGAAAAAACCTATACATTCTACCACCATGGACAAGCGGTAGACACGGTGATTGGCGACCAATACTATCAGCAGCAGCTAGCGGATGACTTCCCATCACCTATAGCTATGCGTCACTCACTGCGAATGTACCTGCACTACTTCTTCTACAGCACTACGGGTGTGGTGAATGCTTGGAACAAATATGAATGGGATGTAATTGAAGGCAGAGCAGAAGCTGGCGAGTTTGATTGGAAATCTGTAGATATCCCCATTAAAAACTATGAAAACTTTGCAGACCACTATTACCGTAATGGCCATGTGAGACAACCGGCAGACTCCTTTACACTGGAAATTAACCGCATTTACAACATAATAGAGCCTAGGTATATGTGGCTAAGGAAGCCCGGTGACAGTATATTTTATCATTCTGGTAGAAAATTGCGGGTAGATGTGGACTAAAGGCGTGCAGTATATATTCCCGGCCATTTTCCGGGTGGTGGTGTCACTGTTGATTCTTACAGACATAGCTACAGGATTGCTTTATACTGTAGATTTTTACCAAAATCCGGACTTTATCTACTACACAGGCAGAGAAGGCGGTTTTCTAGAAACGCTACGTGAAAACATAAGACTATTTTTGGTGGCCTATGGTATTGTGATTTTAGCCTTTCTGTTTGGGATCGGCAAAAATTTCACGGCAATGTTGGTATTTTGCTTCTATTTCTTGGAATGGTTACTGTTGCAACCGTACTCATTTGTAGGTGACAGATTTTTGCGGACTAGTCTTCTGTTTTTTGTTTTTGTAAATAGCTTTCAATATTTAAGCCTGAGCAAAAGACAGGCTGCTTGGATGCCAGAACAACTATCATCCCTTGCAGTAATATCTCTGATGCTGCACACGGGGTTACTATATCTGGCCAATGGTATTGCCAAATTGCGACATAGAGATTGGCAGCAAGGTAAAGCCATGGACTATTTTTTCAACTTCAGTGAAGAAATGGACATTTTGGGGTTTGGTAAAACTTTGAGCGAGTATGATGTGATATTTCCGGCAATGGGATATGTGACGATCATATTTCAATTGCTATTTATGATTGTGATGTGGGTGCGCCCCTGGAAGTATGTATGGATGATAATGGGTGTGCTCATTCATGGATTTATGGCTATTATATTACAACTGTATAAATTTGAAATTATCATACTTTTGCATTTTGGCTTCTTCTTAAGTGAGAAAGAATGGAGAAATATCCTAAATTTACACAGAGGATGGATACTAAACAAACGAAATAACCAGTGAAAAAAGAAAAAAGAAACTGCTCATTTTGTGGGCGAACAGAGCAAGAAGCAGGCATACTCATAGCAGGGCTGCATGGGCATATATGTGATGTGTGCGTGATGCAGGCGAAAGATATTGTAACACAAGAAGCAACCTATAGCAGCGATCAAAAACAAGGATTTCTAGAAGTAGAATCGCCACGTGAGATAAAAAAACATCTTGACGACTACGTAATTGGTCAGGATCAAGCTAAAAAAGTGCTTTCTGTAGCGGTTTATAATCACTACAAGAGATTGGGACAACCGAAATTGAGCGGCCAGTTTGAAGATGTAGAGATAGAGAAATCTAATATTCTGATGGTGGGAGAAACCGGGACAGGTAAGACCTTACTGGCAAAAACTATTGCCAAAAAACTCAATGTACCCTTTGCTATAGTAGATGCTACTGTGCTCACAGAAGCAGGATATGTAGGAGAAGATGTAGAAGGCATCCTCACAAAACTCTTACAAGCAGCAGACTATAATGTGGAACAAGCTCAACGTGGAATCATTTTTATAGACGAAATAGATAAAATTGCGCGCAAAGGTGATAATCCCTCTATCACAAGAGATGTTTCAGGAGAAGGTGTGCAACAGGCACTACTAAAAATTTTGGAAGGTACTGTAGTGAATGTTCCACCACAGGGTGGAAGAAAACACCCCGACCAAAAGTATATACAAGTGGACACCAAAGATATCCTCTTCATAGCAGGTGGTGCATTTGCCGGGATAGAGAAAAACATTGCCAATAGGCTAAATACCAATGCTATTGGATTTAAGAATGAGAATAATGAGAAGATAAATGAAGATGGACTTCTGCAGTATGTAAATGCTATGGATTTGCGTAGTTTTGGTTTAATTCCAGAACTTTTGGGAAGGCTGCCATTGGTGACACACCTTGATCCGCTGACAAAGGAAGCCCTCCGCGCCATACTTACTCAACCAAAAAACTCACTCATAAAGCAATATGAGAAATTATTCTCGATAGACGGCATTGAACTTAAAATAGATGAGGAGGTTTATGCCTTGTTGGTGGATAAAACTATGGAGCTGAAGTTGGGGGCACGAGGATTGCGAGCATTGGCTGAAAAAATCTTCACTGAAGTGATGTTTGACATTGACCAGCTACCTCAACAATTTACTATAACCAAACAACATTTTGAAAAGTTTTTGAACAACAAAGAATTTCAAGATATAAAACGGGCATCCTAACAAAAATATTTGCAAAAAAATTGAAGCATTTTGAGTGCCTCGAATTTACTTGAAGTTAAACGACAAAAAAGCTGATTTTCCCCTAAAGGAATCAATCCATGGACACAAAATGTGTCCATTTTTTTCTTTCAACAAATTCAAAACACATTGGAATTTTTTATGAAGATTTCAAATTAACTTCCGATTTACGGTATTAGACTTGAAAACCATCCACTTTAATTTCAACTATCCGATAATTGAGAAAAATAGGGATTGAATTTTTTCCGTAGATGAAAATTCAAAACTTTTTGAAATAAAGCAAATGAAATTCATAAAAACTGTGCTAAACTCGAATAAAATTTTCATTTCGCATTTAATATTTTAGACTTATCTTACTTTTCTTCATATTGCATTATTAAGAATGCTCACTAGCCAAACAAATGTGCAGTAATAATAATGACTGACCCGATAAAACGTTCTAGGAAATGATTGAATGAATATTATAAACGACAAAGAATTCCAATACTATTTGGCTTTAAATCAGACTAAACATTTGATTTGGAAAACACAGTGGATTGAAATATGTATTTATCCTGAAAAATAACACAAGGCAAAAAACACTTTTTTCAGTACAAAATAACGAGATTTAGCTTTAATCTGGATGATACTTTTTAATAAAGCATAAACTGGTCATAAAAAATATAACTGATTTTTGTTGTCTGTTTTATTTTAATTTATAATTTTGTAGCGTAAAGTTTAGTGTAAATAAAATAAATTGTAACTTAATCTAAATTGGTATGAAACAAAATTTAATCTTGGTTGCTCTCGCACTACCCATTTTGGGGTTCTCCCAAATTGGTGGGTTTGTAGGTGACGGCGCAACCGTGAAAGTAAAACCCAATACAACAATGTATGTGGGAGGTGACATGACAGTGCAGTCAGCTGCTAATGTATCTAATGACGGAAACATAAACGTGCGTGGTAACTTCACCAGTGGGAATACTACAGATGGTAGCAACTTCATAAACACTTGGACCTCTGCTACTGAGTATGGTCAGTTGATTATTAATCAAAATGCAACTGTTAGTGGGAAAATCACCCATCAGTTTAGACTATCTGACACCTTTGACTATCATGCACTAGGTTATCCATTTGTTGGTAATACTGCTGATGATCTTAGGGCTCAGTCCGGAACGACAGCTACTTTTAATGCCAATCAGCAATCCGGAAATAATGTTTTCAATCCACAACGCTGGAGAGCTCCAATTTGGACTTGGAACAATGCGACTTTTTCAACAGACAATCCCGGTGAGAATCAAGTATTAACTCCACTCTTCTATCACGCAGTAAATGGATATGATGGGTATTATTCTTTTAATTCTGCGACGCCGAACAACTTCCATGGAAAGCCTAATAATGGTCCCAACAACAACCCAATTACCTCTTATTCAGGTCAAATACAAAACAATCGCCAAATCAACGTATACGGTGAGGCTTATGGGTCTTACATAGAAGACGTCACTATGAGTGCTCCAGATGGTTGGACAACATATGCAAACCCATCTGATTTGGTAACTAATGAAATGGGATATGGTGAAAATGTTTATTATTACGGAAATCCTTACACCTCTAATATTTGTTTAGACTTAGACGCCAATATCACACACATTTGGCAGACAACAAATATGACGTATGTTCACACCAACGAAGGTGGACCGAATGAAGGTGTTGGAGCCACAAACACTTCAACTATGGAATTACAAACAGATATAGGTGCGGGTGATTCTAATGTTGCGTGTGTGAGACCTTTTCATACTTTTGGTATAAAAACTAATGGCGATGATAATATAGCTATGAATTTTTCTGATGCAATCAAGACATTTATTCCAGTTTCTGACTCTATCCCATCTTATACCTATAACAGAGGTGGTGCAGCCAGTGATTTGTATCAGCTTCAAATCAATCTTTTTGACAACAATGATGCTTTCACCGGTAACCGTTTCTACTTAGCTGCTCACACTTCTTTTGAAGCAGCCGGCGCCGTAGGTAATGAAGCATTCAACACTTGGTTAGGCGATAAAACTGGTTTCACTTTGAAGCAAGAGAATGCAGACGGTACAGTAAGCCCTACAAGCCATGGTATGTATATCAATGGATTTAACACATATTCTTATGTCGCAAAACCATTGTATGCCGCCTTCCAAAATAACGGAACTATGGGTAGTAACTTCACAATCAAAGCTAATTTTAATGAAAACTTGCTCAACTCATCAAACAAATTTTACTTTGAAGATGCTATGACAGGTTATGTGACAGAAGTAACTCCAGGTTTCACTTACAGCTTCACAGAATCCGGAAGCACAACAGACAGATTCCGCTTCTACTGGAACGGTCTTCCTGAAACTCTAGGTGCTGATGATGTGTCCTTGGCTTCACAAACTATTGTGTACAAAGATGGTAAAGAACATAAGGTGAGATTTGATCGCACTTGGAACAGCGCAGACATATTTGTTTACAGTATTTCCGGTCAATTGGTACATACTGCAAAGAATTTACCTACAAATCAGGATTATTTACTACCTTTGCACGGTCAAACTACAATGTACGTCGTGAAAGCAGTAAGTAATGAAGGCGTTGTGGTGACAAAGAAAGTAATCAAGTAACCTAAACAACTTTATACCTGAAAGATATGAATAACTTAAAGAAATTGATGAATAGTGCTCTGTTGTTTTTAGTAGGTGTTGTGCTATTTGCTCAAGAAAGAGAGGTAAGACCTACACGATACTCGGAGTATAACAACGATGGTTTTTTTCCGGGCCAAGATGGTGGCTTCGAAGAGAATGCACCTGCTCCAGGAGGTGGACTAATTACAGTACCCATTAATGACTACGAATGGATTTTATTAGCTCTTGCAGGAGCAGTGATGATGTTCATCGCTTTTCGTATGTATCAAGCTAAAAAAGCCTAAATACAATATAACATTATAAAGCTAGTAGCTCCACGAAAGTGGAGCTATTTTTGTATATTTACAGGGCTAAATTTCCTTATGAAAAACTATCTTTTAATCCTTTTACTCTGCATCCCTTTCTTGGGTTTCAGTGCTTATAAAATCAATGGTAAAATTGAATCCTATGACAATAGACCTGTCATTATCAAAATTTATGACAATGGAGTTTCTCGTGCAGTACAGCGCGTGATGACGGACAGTGATGGAAAGTTTACTTACCAGATGCCAACAGCATACGTGGGTATAATAGACCTGGAACTCACGCAAGGAACTTTGCAAGTGATTGCACTGAATGAAGATGTAAATTTCCAAGTCTCATTACAAGATCCGCTACGTAAAGTCAATTACTCATCCGGAAAAGCTAGTCAACTAGACACTTTTCTCAACATAAAGGAATTGCAGGATTTGCGTGATTTCACCCTCAAAGAATTGTTGCACTACTACACGCCGGATCAGAGTTTTCACAAAGCACTCAATACAGAAATTGAAAGAATCAACGCTCTTTCAGGTGTGATGCCGGAGCACCCTGCACTCCAATACTATATCCGCACCAAAGAAAAACTCAAAAACTATGAGCGTGGATTACTTTCACCACAAGCCGTAATGACTGATCTAGAGCTCACCCTATCTCAAGACCCTGATTACCTTGAGCAGTTTGGATTTTTGCCGGAGATGGTGTCGATATATCTTTCCAATGCAAGTGCGGGTTCAAATTCCAGGGATGAGATGGAACGCAAAATGGAACGCTCATTGGATCAGTTGTTAGACAAAGTAGTTGCAGAAACAAGACGTGGCCAAGCTTTGCTCAGCAATTCAATTTCACTGTTTGAAGGGGCAAGATTCACAAGACTTTCACGCAAATACACCCAACAAGTTGCAGACATGACTTGCGCTCTCAATGATGACCTGCAACAACTGGTGAATGCTACCAAAAATATGAATCCCGGAGATCAAGTCCCGAACATAGAATTCAACCATGCGGTGAAAGGCAAAAAATCTCTATATGACATCAAAGCAGACAAAAAGCTCATAATTTTCTGGGGCTCATGGTGTCCACATTGCGTCAATGAGTTGCCGTATATCAAGGAGTTTTATAAGAACTTCAAAGCCGGCGGGGGCGAAATTTTAGCCTTTGCTCTAGACATGGAAGCACAAGACTACCTCACCCATGTAGCAGATACAGAATGGTACAATTACAGTGACCTTATGAAATGGGACAGCCCTGTAGCCAAGAAATATGGAGTTGTAGCTACGCCTTCCATGGTGTTGGTAGATAAAAACAACAAAATCATCAAAAAAGGAGGTCGCATCTCAGACTTCTTAAACTTCTGATTGCATGCAATACGCGAAAAACATTCTTGAAACCATTGGAAATACACCTTTGGTCAAAATCAATACGCTCACAGAAGAAATCCCTGCATTAGTGCTGGCAAAATGCGAGCAATTCAATCCCGGTAATTCCGTGAAAGACCGCATGGCCATAAAAATGATAGAAGATGCTGAAAAGGCAGGCCTCTTAAAACCCGGTGGCACTATAGTAGAAGGCACCAGTGGCAATACCGGAATGGGCTTGGCATTAGGCGCTATTATAAAAGGTTATAAATTAATCTGCGTAATACCGGATAAACAGTCACAAGAAAAAATTGACATTTTAAGAGCCGTAGGTGCCGAAGTAGTTGTTTGTCCTACCGCTGTAGAGCCAGAAGATCCTCGTTCCTACTATTCCGTTTCTCATAGATTAGCTACAGAAACCCCGGGAGGATGGTATGTAAATCAATACCACAACTTGTCTAATCGCGAAGCGCATTACATGACCACAGGACCGGAAATCTGGGAGCAAACGGAGGGGAAAATCACACATTTTGTAGTAGGAGTAGGTACAGGTGGCACTATATCCGGCGTAGGCAAATACTTGAAAGAAAAAAATCCAAACATCAAAATTTGGGGTGTGGACTCCTATGGATCAACGCTAAAAGCGTATCATGAAACCGGGCAGATAAATCCTGACGATATATATCCATATATTACAGAAGGAATTGGTGAAGACATGATTCCTGAAAATATAGATTTTGATTTAATTGATGGGTTTGTCAAAGTCACGGATAAAGATGCAGCCATCTATACACGCAAATTAGCAAAAGAAGAAGGCATTTTTGTAGGAAACTCCGCTGGCGCTGCAATCAAAGGTGTACTACTTCTCAAAGAGCAATTCAAAGAAGATGACGTTGTGGTAGTCTTATTTCATGACTCCGGCTCACGATATGTAGGTAAATTTTTCAATGAAAAATGGATTACCGAACATGGTTTTCAATAAATTTGTATTACATATCCAAAACAACTTTTTTATGAAAAATTTCCTAATCGTCAGCATTTTCTTCCTCTCAACTCTGATGTTTGGCCAAGTACAAACGCCTGCAGATGAAGTGAAGGTATTGGTAGAATTAGCCGTACCCAAAAAAGGGGACACAGTGAGCTTCGTTTACTATGGACATTTGAAAAGAAAAGTATTTAATGAAATTCTGATGGGGGATTTTGAAGGCTCAATGATTGGACTTACCAATGTGCATTACGTCAACGACGATCAAGAATTTGTGAAATATGAAGATCAGGAAGACACAGGAGTAGTTATGTTTCTGGTAAAACATATTGTAATTCTCATAGAAAAGAAAAAATTTAACTAAAACATGATATTAAAGGGAGAAGGTTTATTCAAATCCTATGGCAAGAAAAATGTAGTAAAAGATGTTTCCGTGACTGTTGAGCAGGGGCAGATCATCGGTTTGTTAGGACCCAATGGTGCCGGCAAAACCACTACATTCTACATGATTGTAGGATTGGTGAAGCCCTCTGCCGGGAAAATATTTTTGGATAAAGATGAGATTACCACCAATGCCATGTATCGCCGTGCACAGAAAGGCATAGGGTATCTCGCGCAAGAGCCTTCAGTATTTCGCAAACTTTCAGTGGAAGACAACATCATGGGTGTGCTTCAAATGACTAAACTCTCGCGTAAAGAGCAAGTCCATAGAAGGGATGCATTGATAGAGGAATTCTCCTTGGAACACGTGCGCAAAAACCGTGGTGATCTGCTTTCAGGTGGTGAAAGGAGACGAACGGAAATAGCGCGCTGTCTAGCGACAAGCCCAAAGTTTATCCTTTTAGATGAGCCCTTTGCCGGTGTAGATCCTATTGCGGTAGAGGACATCCAAAAAATTGTAAGATCCTTGGTAGAACGCAACATTGGTATTCTCATTACAGACCACAACGTGCAGCAAACCCTTGCCATCACAGACAAAACATACATCATGTTCGAGGGTAAAATCCTCAAAGAAGGATCACCGGAAGACCTTGCAGAAGACCCAATAGTCCGTCAAGTTTACTTGGGTGAAAACTTCCGATTCGAAAAAATCTAGCCCAGAAACTAGACTATTTCTGTACATTTTCAAGTCCCTGGCTTGTTGAGACATTTGCGCGTATTTTCTACGCAGATTTTCCGCCACTTAATCATCTGTTTTGTTAGTTAAACTGCAAAAAAGCATTCTTACTTTCAAACATTTTTTTTTGGAGCTATTTCCGGCTGCCCGCTATTATCTTGCGCATATACAGCCACAGCCATCGGTGTGGCGGCTGCCTCCACTGGCGTTGCGGCCACCGCCACACCAGATTGCTGTAGGGCTGTCTATTTTGCAAGGATAGCCGCTCGCATCCGGGCTAGGCCAGCCCGCAGTGGCCATTTTATTGTCTTTGACAAGACAAATTTACCATTCCAAAGCCTCATCTATGAATATAGAGCTTCAAGCGTTCGATTGATTTTCATAATTTTCAGCTAGCCGCATAAACCACGGTTGCGCACAACACAGCCGTTCTTCAAAAGTTCCAATATATATCGCTAGCAATTACACCCTATAAAAAGGAAAACACCAACTTCTACGCAGCGGTAGATACAAGTTGCAATAGCAGAAAAATCCAGAGCTACACTATTGCCGGTTCAGTCTTTTCGCTACTATCCCACCAAAAAAGTCATAGAAACCTTTTATCCCCGATAAATCGGTTATGTTTCTGGTATATTTTCCATGCGTTCTTCGCACTTTGACTACCCTCTAGCACTTGTAAACTGCTGTGCAAAATCAGATTGTTATAATACTTCTTCTCACGCGCATCCCGTATATCTTCGGTATTGATATTATAGACATGGGTTTTATCCAAAGAATGCGTACTATAAACAGCTTTGTTCTCCGTATCGTCCAGGTAAAAACTTGTGGCTTCAGGTATCAAATAGAGTGGTGAGGACTTCCCGAGCTTTTCCAAAAAATTCAGATCCTCTCCCGCCGTCAGATTTTCATCAAAATAGACACCGGGATATTTTACCTTATTGAATGCTACACATGAGCTATTGACTACAAACCTTATCTTCAGACTTATTTCAAAAAAATTGACCAATCCTTCTTTCTCTGCCTGTACTGTATGCAGTAAGGTACCGTCTTTTTTGGCCACATTATAGCCGGCACCCAAAAATTGTATTTCAGGATTGTGCACAATAGCCTTGTGCATATTGTACAAATGATTCTCTGCCCATAAATCGTCACCGTCCAGCAATGCTATCCAGTCATACTTCGCCTCTTTTATCCCAAGATTTCTGGCAGAGGAAACACCGCCATTCACTTTATTGATCAGCCGTATTCTCTCATCCTGCATTCCGTTGACTACTTCCGCGCTGCCATCCGTAGAGCCGTCATTTACTACAATCAGTTCAAAATTCTGGTACTTTTGCTCAAGCACAGACTCTAGCGTGCGCTTTATGCTTTCCTCTTTATTGTACAAAGGAACGACTACAGAAAACATACTCATTATCAAAAATTACAACATCAAATTTATCAAATTTTCCCAGGACATTCAATATCAAGTTTACACAAATCACCCATTGATATTTTCTTATCGAGCTTGATTTCCTTACTCAAAAAAATTCTTAATAACACCTAATCATTACAATGCTTGTAGCGCCTTATAAATACGAAATGCCCATACACAGCTATCCAAGTGCATAGCAAAATGGACCATAAAGACCACCAAAAAATTTCGCAGTCACCTCCGGATTACTTTAGCACATAAAAAAAATCGCTTCTCAGTGAGAAGCGATTAATTATTTTTTCGGTACTGTGATTACCACTCGTTACCTTTGTTATATCTATCATCACGTCCTCCGCGGTCTCTGTCGCCACCACGGCCTCCTCCAGATCTGAAATCACGACCACCAAAATCTCTTCTTGGCGGACGGCTCTCTTTCGGTTGTGCCTCTTTTACTACTATACTGAATCCCTGAAGATCTGTCTCGTTAAGGCTATCGATAGCCTCACGTGCAGCCGCATCATCCGGCATTTCTACAAAACCAAAACACTTAGAGCGTCCGGTTTCTCTGTCCATAATTACTTTGGCTGAAGTTACTTCGCCATAATTTTCAAAAAGTTGTTGTAAATCTTCACCCTTAGTTTCACGATTTAGCTTAGTTACAAAAATGTTCATTTATACAATATTAAAAATATATACTTTTAGGGGTTAAAATAATGTATAGAACCAATTCCGTTTTATCCAGCTGAATCTAACTATCAAAATAATTAACCTTCGGCGAAAATAGGTGATAAAATTGTAACAGCAAAATTTATTTTAATTATGCACAAACTTCCCGCACAATTCATTAAATTTGTTGGGTTCGAATTTTAAATCATAAAGAATGAAAAAGTTACTTTACACCTTAGCATTTGTTTTTGCCGGTGTTTTCACCTACGCCGACGAGGGAATGTGGTTGATGACTTTCATAGAAAGACTTAAATACACAGATTGGCAAAAACAGGGACTAAAACTCACTCCTGAAGAGATATATAGTGTCAACAATGCCAGTCTCAAAGACGCAATTGTGAGCTTCGGCGGATATTGCACCGGCGAAATGATCTCAGATCAAGGCTTACTCCTCACCAACCATCACTGTGGCTATGGTGTAATTTCAGAGCTTTCTTCAGTAGAAAATGACTACTTAGAAAACGGATACTGGGCACAAACCAAAAATGAAGAGCTTCCTGCAGAAGGCCTATATGTACGCTACTTGGTACGTATGGACGATGTCACAGATCGCATTCTACAAAAATTGAATGCTAACATGACAGAGGCACAGCGCTCAGAAGCCATCCAAAAAGAGTCTGACGTGATCCAAAGAGAAAACGCAGAAGACGGAAAATATGTAGTACAAGTGCGCTCATTCTTTGGCGGCAATGAATTCTACTACTTCGTATATCAAGATTACAAAGACGTACGCCTAGTAGGTACACCACCAAATGCCATTGGGAAATATGGTGGTGACACAGACAACTGGGAATGGCCAAGACACACGGGTGATTTTGCACTATTCCGTGTATATGCAGACGCTAGCGGCAACCCGGCGGAATATTCTGCCAGCAACGTTCCTTACCGTCCAAAGCATTCACTACCAGTGAAAACAGGTGGCATCAAAGCAGGTGACTTTGCAATGACCATCGGATATCCGGGTAATACAGAAAGATATTTGCCTTCATTTGGTATCAAACAAGCGGTAGAAGTAGAATATCCGGCATGGATAGAATCTGCCAAAATTGCTATGGATGCCATGAAAAAACACATGGACAAAAACGAAAAAGTGCGTATAGACTACGCTTCAAGATACTCTCAACTCGCCAACTACTGGAAAAACCGTATTGGAATGACGGAAGCACTGGGCAAACTACGCACAGCTGATAAAAAAGTACAATATGAGACCGATTTCCAACGTTGGGCAGATGCTAATCCACAGCGCAAAGCTAAGTATGGTAAAGTAATACAAAATCTACGCGACTACTACAGCGGCACCAACGAGTGGAACCGCAATCGCACATATATAGTACGCGGATTCCTTAGAGGTAGCCAATTGGCAGCACGTCCATACTCTTATGGCAACGCTTTTGATCAACTTGCAGAGCGCACAGGTGAGCAACGCACAGAGCTTCAGAACCGTATCCTTGCAGATATTGATGAAACTTACAGCAAAATGCACATCCCTGCAGAGCGCGACATTCTTGTAGACCTTCTCAACGGCTACGTGAAGCACATCCCTGCAGATCAGCAAGTAGCAGAAATCAAGCGCATTCAGCAACAATACAATGGCAATTTTGCTCGTTTTGTGGATGAAGCCATTGCTACTTCTGTATTCACAGACCGCAATCGTCTGAGAAACGCTTTCAACAACAACCAAGCACAAGAGGTGAAAAATGATCCACTCTACAAGCTTTCAGAAGCGCTTATCAGCAACTTCAGAGCAGAGTCTGATCAGCTTAAGGCACAAAGAGATTCTTATAGCAAAAACTACCGCCTATTTATAGACGGATTGAGACAAACATACCCGGACAGAATCTTCTTCCCGGATGCCAACTCTACAATGCGTCTGAGCACAGGTAAAGTAATTGGATTACCTGAAAATCCAGATCGCCCAAGTGATCATGCAGAGAACTACTATACTACCCTACAAGGTGGTATGCTCAAGTATCAACCAGGCGATGAAGAATTCCATCACCCGCTAGAGCTTATTCGCCTATACAACACCAAAGATTATGGCCCGTATGCTAATGAAAAAGGTCAGCTGCCGGTAAATTTCCTTACTGACAATGACATCACTGGTGGTAACTCTGGTTCACCGGTTATCAGCGGCAAGGGTGAGCTAATCGGTCTTGCATTTGATGGCAATTGGGAAGCAATGAGCGGTGACATCGAGTTTGAGCACAACCTACAAAGAACTATCAACGTAGATGTACGCTACATCCTATTCATCATAGACAAATTTGCAGGTGCCAAGCACCTAATAGATGAGATGAACCTCGTAGACTAGTGCAATCCAACATTAAGTTTCAAAAAAAGTGGCTCTTTGTAGCCACTTTTTTTATTTTTAAAAACCTCATAGCCATCAATTTTTTATTTGGATAGTCTCTGCGTCGCAATACATGCACACGCAAAGCAACTCCGCCCACGGCAGGCAAGTTTCTTGGATCGAGTTTTCTTTTAATCACAGAATATCATCCCTGCCAACCGCCAATGCACCCTACACTATCTTTTGATCAATCTCTTGTAATCTCTATCCAATTTGGACAAATCCGTGAAACCATCGTCACAATTCTGAGCACGCTTCGATGTCAAACCTTTTACAATACTCAACAGCCGGAGAAAAATGGCTCAAAACCGAGCCGTCTAAAATTCAGATGTGTGATTGTGAGCGTTATTATTTTTGGAATTGAACAGGATATCTATAGACATGTCGTCCTTCAGAAACTAAAATCTAGCAATATAAGAATGTGGGTAAAAACAATAGCCGGATGAAAATACGCAGAAGATAAAATATCATCATAGGTGCGGGCCTCGCGGCAGGTGGAAGGCGGCTACCCCGCAAAGATGAACCTGCATGCAGGAAGCGCCAAAGCCAATTGACGGCAGGAAAATTGTGCTTTGGCTGCTGACTGCGCAGGGGCATCTGCGGAGTAATAGCCGTACACCGACCCTTTTATAGAGCAAGTAAGAGCCGCGAAATTTTCCGATAAAAAATAGAGCCGCGATAATTCGCGGCTCTACTGCTCTTAAAAGGGTGCCGCCCAAATAAAAAACAGGGTTACTGTATGCTTTATGCTACTAAGTGTTTTGTGTGCAACAGCTTAGTTGACTATCGTCCACAAATGTGTGGTCATAGCTTATTGATCTGTAAACACTTGGTGCGGCAGGCGCCTGAAAAATGTATTATTTCACCTGGAAATCATAAGGCCAAAGTGCCTGTACACCGTTCATCTTGGTCAACTGATCTATGCGCATGTACATTTTCAAAATTTCCGGACTTCCTGATGTCAAGATTTGATTTTTCACTTCTTGTGACAAGTTCATGCTCTTGAGCAAGAGTTCCATGTTTGAGGGTCTAATTGGGTAGCTTTTGACGTTATAATTGGTGATCTCAGCTTTTTGTGCCGCTAATTTTATAGCGTCTGCCAGGTAACCGATGTCATCTACCAAGCCATTTCTTTTAGCTTCTATACCTGTATAGATACGTCCGCCGCCAAGACTATCTACGCGTGCCAAAGGCATGTTTCTACCTTCTGCCACGTGCTGTATAAATACATTGTATATACCTTCTACCTGATTTCTCATCATCACCTCAGCACCGGGTTTGAGTCCGTTGAATGGTGAATAATAGACTGAGTTGGCATTGGTCTCCACCTTGTCCCAAGTGACACCGATATTATTGGCAAGTCCCTTGAAATTCGGGATCATACCTAGTACACCTATAGATCCGGTGATGGTATAAGGCTCAGCTATCAGCCCATCATTGGCCATAGCAATATAGTAGCCTCCAGATGCTGCCACATCTCCAAAAGAAACTACTACGGGCTTCTTCTCGCGCAGTTTTTTGAGCTCATAGAGTATCTCCTCAGAGGTATTGGCATCGCCGCCGCCACTGTTTACACGCAACACTACGGCTTTCACTTTATCATCTTGGGCCAGTTTTCTAATTTCTTCTTTATAGGTTTCTGACTGTATGCCTGTGTAGCTGTCACCCGGCATTATGCCACCATAGGCATAGAGCACGGCCACTTTGTCTCCGCTGGTCTTCTTCAAGTGTGTTGAGGAATAGTCTGTGATGCTCGCATATTTCAAGTCCTTGTCTGCATCTATACCCAAGCGTGCTTTGAGCACATCATGGTACTGAGACTCATGCACCAATGCATCAACCAATCCGTTGCTAAGTGCGCCCTGCGCTGTGAAAGCTGCAAGGCTATCTGCCACTTGATTGATTTGCTGTGGTGATAAATTTCTGGCCGCCGCGATTTCAGAAACCATAGAATCCCACATCTGGTTGACCATAATCTGCAGCTGCTCACGGTTCTCCTCAGAAAGGTCGCTACGCATAAATGGTTCTACGGCCGATTTGTAGTCGCCGTGGCGTATGATTTGATATTCAATGCCATACTTCTCACCCAAATTTTTGAAGAACAAAACCTCTGATGAAAGGCCTTTTAGCTCCAAATTTCCTAATGGGTTGTGGAAAATGCTGTCTGCTACCGTTGCCAAGAAATACTGTGTCTGTGATATTCTATTGCCATAGGCGTAGATAAACTTGCCGGATTGTTTGAAATCTACCAAAGCACGTCGCAGTACATTGAGTTGCGCTGTGCCTGGATCATTGACCATATCCATTTCTATGCTGATGCCTTCAATTTTTGGGTCGTCTTTGGCTTTCTCTATTGCATGGAGTATATCCATGAAATACTCAGTGGTTTGAGGCTCTATGTTGAATATAGAGGTCTCCTCTTCCATTGCGCTCTCACGCATAGGCACATCAAAATCTATTTTCAACACTGTACCAGATGATATTTGTGGCTTGCTACTACCACCTACCAAGGCTACAATGCCGGAAAATAGAATGAACAGAAGCATGCAAAATAGTCCTATACCTACTATTACTGCCAGCACTCTACCAAAAAATGTTTTCATACCTTTACTTTTATTTTCCTTATATGACGCATCATAAGGCAATTTTGTTACTAGGTAGTAATAAATTCAACAAAAAAGCTAATCTGCAGCTTGCAGCAGAGGAGCTCAACCAGCATCAAATCCTAATACTACAAACAGGAAACATCACAGAAACAGAGGCCGAAGGATTTGCAAGCAATGAAAACTTTCTCAATCAAATTGTTGAAGTATCAACTCACCTATCACCAGTACAATTATTATATACTGTCAAAAACATAGAATACCGAATGGGTAGAGAATACCCAAAGCCAAAAAGTGGTGAAAAATATACAGATAGAATCATAGACATAGATATACTATATTATGACAACTTGCATATAGAATGTGCATTTCTCAACATACCACATCCACAGATACAAGAACGCAAATTTGTAGGTAAATTGTTAAAAAATTATTACTCAACACTTTAGTATTAGCTTTTAAAAGTGAAAAAAAACATAAAAAAATTTGTTTTTCAAGGTAGGAATCATAAATTTGCAAGCAGAAACTAATGATTAAAATTGTAAACTTATGAAGCAACTAAAATTATTTTCCTTGCTAGCGGGGCTTTTTGCATTGTTACCGCTATTAGGGCAAGTGGAAACTGAGGTTGTGGTTACTGACGAACCTATGACGCCGGAAGAGTATTATGCGAATAGGTACTACGGAATGAACCAAAACTATGTGGATTTCACAACAGATCAAAAGAAATTTAATGACTGGACAATTGGTTTATACGGTGGTATCAACATGATTCAAGGGTCAGATTTCAACACGTTAGTAAGAAATCAAGACCCTCTTTTCAGTTATGATTTTCATGCAACAATTACCAAGCAATTAACTCATGCCTTTGGTTTAGCACTTCAAGGATCTTGGGGTAGAACAGAGCAGCAAATGCACGCTCGCGGGCCATACAGAGCACACACAGAATATTACTCTTACGCATTGTTGGGTGATTTGAATATGAGTATGCTTTTCAGAAGAGTTGACAATAAATCAAGATTTGCTTGGGCATTGCACACTTATGCTGGTTTGGGTCTTATGGGCTACACGGCATACCGCAAGCCTTATGATGCAGATCCTAGCCAATTCCAGGCTGTAGGTTCTGGAGGTGGTGGATTTGGCTCTTTGTATGCAACTGGTGGTACCGGTTTGCGTTACAAGCTTAGCCAAAGACTAGACATGGAAGCAAAAGCTATGTATATCTGGACTGGTGATGACCAATTTGATGGTTCTGGCGAGTTCGGTGAACTTTCTGACATCAGAAAAAGAAGCGAAGATGGTTTCTTCACTTTCAGTTTAGGTCTTTTGTACAAGCCGGGTAGACATTTTGAGCACCTTTCTTGGGCAGATCCTTTAGCAGATATATATCCTGGACCTTCACCAGACGAATTATCTAGAATGCTTGTTGTTTGCCAAAGCGGTGACCAAGATGATGATGGCGTATGTGATGATTGGGATAGAGAACTTAATACACCTCCAGGTGCACGTGTAGATGGTGCCGGTAGAGCACTTGACACTGACCTAGATGGTATCATAGACCTATATGACGAGTGTGTAACACTTCCTGGACCAGCATCTAACAACGGATGTCCTGAAGATACTTCTGCAGAAGAATTGCTTACATTGGCTATTGCCAACCTAGAATTCTCTCTAGACTCAGATGTAATATCTCCGGGCTACTATCCATTGCTTGACAATGCTGCGAGATACCTCAAGCATTACAGCCACATGACGTTTGATGTTGTGGGTCACACAGATACCAGAGCTTCAGATGCATACAACATGGATCTTTCAAGACGTCGTGCAAGCAATGTGAAGCAATACCTTGTAGAGAAGCATGGTATCCCTGCAAGCCAATTGAACGTAGTTGCAAAAGGATTCCACGAGTTGAGATTCCCAGAATGTAGACCTGCAACTAGCTGTCCAGAGTGGAAAAACCACGCTAACAGACGTGTAGTTTTCGTTCAGAAATAAGAAAGCTTTAAAATAAGCATATAAAAAGGCCTCGCTTTGCGAGGCTTTTTTTATGCCCTTTATTTAATGATTTCCAAATTAGGCTCTGACCTATATGCTTGCGTCATTTACCCTGTACGAATGAATATTCTGAATAGCGCCAATAAATCCTTCTTCGTTATAAAATGTCCGTTGTAGATAATTCTGCTCCTGACTTGTGTCCTTCAACTTTAGCCTTTTTTAAAACTCTGATATTCAATATCATCATGTTCAATATTGCAGTTTTAACCACACTAATGCATTTTTTTAATTATTTTTTTAGGAGCTATTTCCGGCTGCCCGCTATTATCTTGCGCATATCCAGCCACAGCAATCGGTGTCGCGGCTGCCTTCACTATCGTTGCGGCCACCGCCACACCAGATTGCTGTATGGCTGTCTATTTTGCAAGGATAGCCGCTCGCATCCGGGCTAGGCCAGCCCGCAAAGGCCATTTTTTATCTTTTACAAGATAAAATTAGCGATGGCCCAAACATTCGACCCCTAAGGAGTCGCAGCATTACCATTAAGTTGCATATGCAGAAATGTTTTATGGCTTTAGTCATCTCTAATTATATCGAAATCATGGCGCAAATCTCCACAAGAAAATTCATAGATGCTTCAAAAATTTACTGGATGCACAAATCCTAAATCAAATTACAGGAACAACAGTATCAATCCGATTTGAACCTTCACAGGGATTAATAGCCTTATCACCAATTCCTACTGCGCCCCAAGAGTCAATGAAGAAATGGAATGACTATTTTAGATAATTCTGCCCAATGCTAAAGTGCTTGCTAGCTGTGGTCTGCAAAAGGAAAAAATCCCTCTGGTGTAATGACGGCGTGCAGCGGAATGTCATAATCCTCAACGGGTAGTGGAGTGCTTTCCGGAGCAAAAAAAGAAACGCCAACTCTTGGGGTTTTCGAGTCAATTTCTGCCAAAAAGCGATCATAGTAACCTCCACCATAGCCGACTCTGTAGCCCAATTTGTCATAAGCTAAAAGTGGAACTATGACGCAATCACAAGTATCTGCACGTACCGTTTCATATTGACTTTTTGGCTCTTCAATACCCCACGAACTCCTTTCAAAAAGCGTTTGGCTATTGATCAAGCAATGCTCAATTTCATCACCTACTACTTTGGGTATCACAACTTCTACATTGCTTTTCAGCAAAGAATTTATGATAACGTCGGTCTCTACTTCAATGAAATATGAGATGGATTTGAAGATATGCACTCTTTGAAAGCCCCCATCATTTATGAACTTCAAAACCTCTTGTGTAATGGCATCATTATTTGTGCGCAATGTTGATGCACTGAGTTTTTTTCTCTTAGCTCTATAGGCTTGCCGTATGGCTTTCTTGCTCATACCATCTTCACGCTTATAATGTTTACAGGGCAAGCCTCTGCGGCTTTTTCAAAGGCCTCAAAATTCTCCGGACGGGGATCTTTGCGGGTGTGAAATCCTTTTTTATCTTCTGAGTGCAACAACACAGATTTCCCGTCTTTTTTGGACATGCGAAAGTGCGAAGGTGCAAATTCTACACAGTAATTGCAGCCTATACACTTGTTGCGCTGTAGTGTGATTATTACCATTGCGTGCTGAGCTGAGATTGCTGATTGAGGTTAAGACACTGCCTCAGCAGCAACTACCTTATACAATTTGTCTGAAGGTCTTACACGGAAATCCACAGGGAATGTGATCACGTCACCTTTGGTGGCTTTTTCTGACTGTAGGTCATCTACCATAAATTCGTTGATTTGCATTTCCTGCGAGCCGGTTGTAGGACCTTGTATGAGGATTGTATCTCCCACACTCAAATCATAGGCTTCTACTACAAATTCTGCAATCTGTGTTTTTGGGTAGAAATGTCTTCCCTTGCCCACATAGACTTTCTTTTGAGTGGCATTGGAACCCGGGTGGTCGCTCCACTCTCCAAGTTTCTGACCCAAATAATACCCACTCCAGAATC
The DNA here is from genome assembly GCA_030535475.1 of Weeksellaceae bacterium. GTDB lineage: Bacteria > Bacteroidota > Bacteroidia > Flavobacteriales > Weeksellaceae > JAUNRT01. Next base: position 22,547 of record JAUNRT010000013.1, read on the forward strand.
CACGGTTATACACTTTTTCCAATTCACTCATCCAGTGCTTCACCTTATCTTCTGTAAAGGTGCCTTCTGCTAATGCATCAATAGCTTCACGATAGCATCTTGTAGTGGTGGCTACATATTCTGGTGCTCTGCCTCTACCTTCAATTTTAAGAACACTGATGCCGGCTTTATGTATTTTATCTAAGAATGGTAGTGTACAAAGGTCTTTTGGCGACATCATGTACTCATTGTCCAACTCTATCTCAAAACCGCTTTCTTGGTCTATCACAGTGTATTTCTTACGACAATTCTGCTTACATGCACCACGATTTGCAGAGGAATTATGTGAGTGCAAGCTCAAATAGCACTTACCTGAAACTGCCATGCAAAGAGCGCCATGCCCAAAAATTTCTATTTCTACTAGTCTTCCGGAAGGTCCTCGTACATCATCTTTCTCTATCTGATCAGTAATTTTCTTCACCTGAGTGAGACTCAACTCTCTTGAGAGTACAATAGTATCTGCAAACATTGCGTAGAACTTCACTGTCTCAATATTCGTGACATTGATTTGCGTAGAGATGTGCACTTCCATGCCTACTTGTCTAGCGTAGGCTATTACTGCTTGGTCCATAGCTATTACCGCTGTGAGATTTGCCTTTTTTGCCGCATCTATCAAAGTGCGAATGATAGACAAATCATGGTCATAAATTATGGTATTGAGGGTGAGGTAGGAACGCACTCCTACAGCAGAGCATCTTCTAGAAATCTCTTCTAAATCATCTAAAGTGAAGTTTATAGAGGCGCGGGCTCGCATATTTAATTGTTCTACACCAAAGTATACCGAGTCTGCTCCATTATCCAAGGCTGCCTGCAGTGCTTCGAAATTGCCTGCCGGTGCCATGAGCTCTATGGGGGAAGTTTTTGTCATTTATTTATATTGCTGCAAATTTACAAATTTTTGACATCTTTGCTTGTTCATAGTTTTGTGTGGGCTACAACAAAGCCGCCCAATCATCGTTTACTATCTTATATGTGATCATGCGCATTTTAGCAATTTTTATAACCTTCATTGCATATTTATCTTGCAGCATCTACGCACAAGCTCAGCAGCTTAGTAGATGGCAAGACCACTTCAATTATAATCGTGTCAACGACATTTTGATCAGCCAATCCTCTATGATTGGAGTCTCTGAATTTGGTTTGTTTTCTTATAATCTGAACAATCAGGAGCTTCAAAAAATAAGCAAAGCCAATGTCCTGCGGGGAGTTCATGTAACCGCTGCGGAAATTGCGGTAGAGAGAGATGAGTTGATTGTAGGTTTCAGGGATGGCAGTCTAAACATTGTACAAAATGGTCAAACCAGTTTGTTTGTTGAAATACCAATTGATGAGTACCAAGGAGATAAATCCATCAGGCATTTAGACAGCCAAGGAGACAGGCTCATTATCACCGCGGAATATGGCATTTCTATTTTTGATTTAGTACAACAAGAATTTTCAGAAACCACATTTTTCAGCACTGGCAATTTGCAAGTAACCCCAAACCAGAGTGTTGTTTTGGGTAATAGAATTTTTACTGCCACTCAAAACGGGATTTTTTCTCATGAAATCAATAATTTGCTGCCAGACTTTTCACAATGGAACACAGAAAACGTTCCTCAGACAGATTTTCGTTTGATTGAAGTATTCCGAGATGGGTTGGTGGCAGCGCAAGGAGGAAGCCTTTATCGGTATCAAAATGGTAACTGGCAGATGCTAGGTGATTACGGCTACATTCATGCATTCTATGCTACAGAAAACACACTTTTGCTATCCAGCGCTTATGGAATTTTTCGCTTCAATGCCAATATGCAATCTGTGCAGCAGTACAATACGCAACATGCCGCAATTTCTGTGGCTGAAGTGAACGGTAGCATTTTTTACGGTACAGAAACCAACGGGATCATACAAGTAGGGAGCAATGCCCGCATTTATCCGGATGGGCCATTTTCTAACAATGCTTATGCAGTAGCGGCTCTCAACGGCCAAATTTGGGTTTCCCCTGGTGGGCAAGCAAATTTCAACCAGCCAATGGGAAATAACCAAGGATATTTTCATTACAACTCACGAGAATGGTTGCATATCACCAATGATCGACTTGATAACGCACTAGACATCATACACATCACACCCAACCCCAATGACAGCACAGAAATTTACATTTCTACTTGGCATGAAATAGCAGGTGTTTTACGCATGAGAAGCAACGTGCTACAAGAGCATTATCAAGAAAACAATTCTTCTCTCGTACCCATTACTAGAATCGGTGGCAGTGCGCTACAGCAAAATGGAGATTTGTGGGTCACTCAATCTTTTGCCAATGGCGGTTTCAATTTCTTGCATCGCAAAACCGCTGCAGGACAGTGGACCGCATTTGACCTTTCTGCTTACGACCTTTTTCCTGCTGCTGGCGTTAGAGTGCCTTTTGTAACAAACAACGGTTGGATTTTGGTGCCTGGAACACGCGGTGACGGACTTATTGTTACCAATGGAAATGATTTTTACCTCATACATTCCGGTGAAGGCCAAGGCAACTTACCCTCCAACCTCGTTTATAAAGCTATCATAGACAATAATGGCAACGGATGGATAGGCACTAGCCTGGGATTGCGCGTGAAATTCAACATAATCTCTGAGCTACAATCCGGCAATTATGCCACCCAACCAGTAGTGATAGTGCAAGATGGCATACCGGAAGCGCTTCTGATGAATACTCCCGTGTATGATATAGAAATAGATAACTCCAATCAAAAATGGTTGGCAACAGGTGGTGCAGGGGTTTTCTATTTGAGCGCCAATGGTAGAGAGATCATTCACCATTTCACAGCAGAAAACTCACCTCTTTCAGACAATACTGTTTTTGATATAGACATTGACCATCAAACCGGTAGAGTATTTTTTGCAACAGCGTCAGGTCTTGTTTCCTATGCCGGTGATGTGGTGAGTAGTGGCGATTCTTTTGCAGAAGTTGTGGCATACCCAAATCCCGTAAGACCACATTGGCAAGGAGACATTACAATAAAAGGCTTGGCCAACAATGCAGATGTTCGCATTACCGACATTACGGGCAATTTACTCTACAGACAACGTGCTCAAGGTGGCGTAGTCAAATGGAATGGTCAAAATTTTAAAGGACAAAGAGTAGCTTCCGGCATCTATCTCGTGTTGATGACCAACCAGGATGGTTCAGAGCAAATGGCTACCAAAATTGCTATCATCAGATGATCAAAACACAAGGACTTGTACTTAAATCACTCAAATACGGTGACACAAGTCTCATTCTACACTGTTTTTGCCGAGAAGGTGGTATGCAGTCATTTCTGATAAAAGGATACTATCGTGCCGAAAAAAAAAAGCAAAAACGTGTATTACCACTCTCAGAAATTGAACTTTATTTTCATGAAAATGCCACCCAAAATCTACACAATCTTTATAGCCTAGACACCACCAACCATAGGCCTGACATCTCATCTCAACCCATCAAAAGCATGGTGGTACAATTGATAGCTGAGATGCTGTACTTGTTGTTGAAAACCCAATCTACGCAAGAAAACCTATATGATTTTCTCATAAAGTCCCTTACTATTTACTATCACAAACCCAAAAATCACGCAGATTTCCATATTTGGCTCATAAGTCAGATACTCCAAATTACTGGATTTGCTCCAAATTTAGAAGGCAAAGGCACACACTTTAGCTTGCTAGAAGGCCAAATGATCAGCTACTCCCAAGCACCATTCTTATTAAATGAAGAAGAAACAGTGCTTTGGAAACAACTGTTTCATAGTGAATTCACCTCTCAATCCCCGAATTTTTTTACTAGGGAGCAGCGGCAAAGCCTTACACAAATGTTATTGCAGTGGTGTGAAATACATATCCCAGACTTCAAAAAACCACAGTCTATAGATATTCTCAAAGAAATTTTGCACTAAAACCAATTTCGCACTCGGTTATAGTCTAGAAAGTATATTAGGCGTAGAGAAATAGAGTGGCGTTGCGGCTGTTCCCACACTTCTCGCAAATTCTGAAAATAGGCTGTTTCAGAAGCATTCAGGAAAATATTAGCATTGCTCCTGTATAGAAATGTGAGCTGACTACCGGGTGAAAACCACCAAGAAAACCTCACATCTAGATTCCAGATATTTAGCGTCCCATCTTGATTTTCATTAAAATCTGTAGCGGCCATGCCACCATCCTCAGATAGTCGCCATAAATCTATGTATTCCACCGCGCTGGTGTAGTGTCGCAAATTCAGTGACACAATTTTTGTGTTGTCTATAGAGTATTGAGTGTTTATAAACTTGGTCCATGTGAGGCGATTTCTTCTTCCAACAATTATTTCATCTTGTGTGCGTGTGGCAAAACCTCGATCATAGAACATCTGATCTACCTCAGCACCCGCCACCAGCCACCAATGATTGTTAAACCTAAATCTTGGCGAAACATTCACCGCATACCAACCTCTTTTGTCCTCATCAAATATCTGCCCTGACACAGTGAAATCCAGCGCAAAAAACCTTGAATAGTCTGTAGAAAGCCAAACACGCGTGCGTGCAGAGGCAGGGTGAGCAATATGTCTATCCCATTGTCTGGCATCATACAAGTGATTGTGACCCAGAGGCTTCAGATATAGATTGGCAATGAGCGTGTGAAATCTTCTATTGGTAAGATAAGCGCCAAAATCCACTGCAAAATCCTCAAAAAGCGAAGGCACATTCCGTCTACTATAAGCCAAGTTACCGGTAAGGCGCATAGAATTCAGCCCACCTCGAGGTTGCAAGATTCTGTAGCTATAAGAGCCATAATATGCATGATAATTATTGGCACCTGTGAATCCCAAATCATCAATATCATAGGCCAATCCGCGGCGCACATAGCTCAAACCATAGCGGTGATTGCCGTCTATTTTATTCACACCGCCTATTATTTCTGTTCCATCTTTTTGCTGCGCACCATACACATGGCTCCACTCCACATTGCCATAAAATCTCCAGCGATTTGCGGCGTTCACCAAATCCCAATACACACCACTCACATTAGAATTCCTGTATTCAGGGTTTCTTAACGTATGCGTGTTCATAAAAGACACAGAAGAGTTAGACCCAATGCGCTTGTCCAGAGACAAAATATTGAAATTGGTAAGAGGTTGCAATTCCTGCTGCACCGTAACTCCGGAAATAGTATCAATCAGCACCGCATGCGCAGGCCGCGCCAGCGCATTCATCACACCTATTCCCAATTTGTTGCGCGTACGCCCGGAAATTTTCACAGCATTTATGAGCTCCGTATGTGATGGAGCATATTGCACTTCTTGATAGGCATCTGGTCTTGGTGTAGTGATAGGCGGGCCGCCTATTCTGCGTGAGTAGAAAAGATCTCCCTTCTCAAACAACTCCACCCCTTCTTGGAAAAATGGACGCTGCTCCTGAAATTGCTGCTCAAACGGACCCAAATTATAAATCACAGGGTCAAAAGCCGCTTGTCCAAAATCCGGAATCAACGTAGCATCCAGCGTGAAAGCATCACTTATCCCATACTTTATGTCCATACCACCCTGTGGCACCCACTCATTCTGTCCCGCAAATCTATTATGATACAAAGATGCATATGGATAAAAAAACAAGCGCAGCGGCGTTTGGATATTCTGTAAACCAGTAAGTTGCCCATCAAAGTATGAGAAATTCTCAATGTTATTATCTACAAAATTCCAAGTGTGATACGTACGTATTCGGCGTATCTGACGCTCAAAATTTATACCCCAAGTCTGCAAATCCCGCTTCGGAAATCGCAACTCTGCCAGCGGTATCCGCAACTCTACACTCCATCCCTGCTCATGAATTTCTATAGCACTCCACCATACCGCATTCCATCTCAGATCTAGCTGATTATCAATCCATTTACCATCAATCTGCACCCCTGCAGCCGTGACACCGAACACCAGACTCTGCTGAAAATCATTGAATCCATTGATATATACCGTAAATACATCAGCATTTGGCTCCTCATCCCGCTCAGAGAGTTGTCTCATAATATTCTGAGGCTCAGGATCATGCATCAAAGCATAGATATATACAAACACATCATCATACATCACCTGCACTTCCGTGTCCATATCAGCGCTCACCGGTGCTCCATTTACAGGATCTCTTTCTACAAAGCCACTTCCCACAGGCGCCGCTTCCCATTGCACATCAGCCATACCGTCAATTTGCGGCGCATCTTGCGTGCGCACCGCTTGCAGTGTTTTACGCACCACTGACTCCGGACTTACCTGCTGAGACCATAGTGGAGAAAAATAAATACAAAACAAGGACAGAAGCCAATATCGCATGTCTGCAAAAGTAACCCCGATTATGCAATTTTTCCACATAAATCAGTGAAAAAACAAACAAAACACGCATATTTTCACATATTTTGATGCAATTTCTGAGAATTTTTTAATTTTTTTATTTGGGCGGCTCCCGTTTGGCAGCCTTTTAAGAATTTTGTTTCTAGAACAATTATGTTTGGCTGCCAAACGGGCCGGGTCATCCGCTTGTAGTCCGCAGACCCCTGCAGGTGCTGTATTCGCCGCAAGGGGTTTTCGTCTGCAGTAGCCTCTCAACCCCCTTGCGGCGTACAGCACAGCTGCAGGGTTCTTTGCGGGCTACCGCTTCTACCCCTGCCGCGTTTACATAGTGTGATACCTCATTGTACCTGTCTTCTTACTATGTTGTGTGATAATGTAGCAGGCTCACATTTGGCAATGTTTTCCTATCTCGGATACTGCTAGAAAATACTATGCAGTGTGCTTGCGCGGCAGGCAGTAGGCGGCTACCCCACAGGGAATGGGTGTAAGGCAAAGCGAGCAGTTGGAGGCTATGCAGCCGAAAGGCGGAATAGCCGGAAACGCCGCTTTGCACACCCAGTACCGAGGAGTAATAGCCGAATGCCGTTTGCCGCCCAAATCAAAAAAAATAACTTTACAACTTGATGTATGAGAAGCTTGTGGCTTAATTGTCTCTAAAATTGGCCGGATGATATTTGTCTATATTTTGGCGCAAAAACCTTGTGTCAACATGCGTGTAAATCTCTGTAGTTGTGATGCTTGAATGCCCCAAAAGCAACTGAATTGAGCGTAAATCTGCACCGTTTTCAAGCAGGTGCGTGGCATAGCTGTGGCGCAAGGTATGCGGCGATATACTCTTCTGTATACCAGCAAGTTCACTATACTTTTTGATAAGCAGAAACACCATATTTCTAGTAAGTGTCTTGCCACGGTTGTTCAAGAATATATAATCAGTAAACTTGGGTTGAATGAGTTGATGTACGCGTACATTTTTAATGAAATTTTGCAGCATGCGCCGTGTTGCAGGCGGTATAGGCACTACCCGCTGTTTATTGCCTTTGCCTGTAATCAGCAAAAAGGATTCGTCCCAGAATATATCTGAAATCCTCAGTGCTATGACTTCCGAAACGCGCAACCCCGCTGCGTAAGAAATTTCTATGATAGTTTTATTTCGCTCTGCAAAGGGTTTTGAAAGATCTATGGCATCCAATATCTGATTGATTTCCTGCAAGTTGAGTGTATCTGGAAGATGCATGCCTATTTTTGGAAGATCAATTAGCGTTGCAGGGTTGGTTTTCAGCTCTTCTTCTTGCACCCAAAATTGATAAAACATACGTATTGACGAGAGCATACGTGCTTGGGAACGAGCGGCATAGCGTTTTGAGAGTTGGTAATTGTACTCGCGTATCTGCTCTGTGACTATATCCAAGGGTGCAGTGTTGGGATGTGCGGCTGCAAACTTATGTAAATCCCTAGAATAATTGGATATAGTGTTGGGTGACAGCGCTTTCTCTATTTGCAGATAGTCTGCAAAACTTTGTATGGCTTGCTGCCAAGTCATGGGTGCTCTTCGTTATATAACTCCAAGGCTCGTGTGATCATTGCATCTCTTAGGTTCCACATATGATCATAGGCCGCTGTACCATAAATGTGCTTGGCTAATTCTGCTTTCACAAATGTGTTGAAATTTTGCAATTGTAGCTCTGTAAAGCGATTGCTGGGTACACCGGCGGCCTCTAACAATTGCTGTGAGAATTGCTCAACGTTGTAGTAATCTATAAAATGTTTTTCTGTGAGCACATTGAAGTTTTGTTTGTTCTCCTCTATGTGTTCTATGATTTTTTCCTGGAAAAGATTGTTATGTGCATGCTCGTAAAACCACTTGCCATAGTTGATGGTATCAATGGGGATAAACTCATCTGGGATGATGCCGCCACCGCCATACAGCACTTTACCACCTGGCGTCACAAAGCGTAAAGAATCTACTGTCTTGATGCTATCTCTGGAAAACATTTCACCCCGCTTGTAGCGCTGCACTATGTCTGCGCTATAATCTTTGGGCTCCACAAGGTAGGGTTTCTGGATAGAGCGGCCGGTTGGTGTATAGTAACGTGCGGTTGTGAGCCGTAGTTGAGAGCCGTCACCCAAACTTATTTGGCGCTGTACCAAGCCTTTACCATAGCTTCTACGACCTATGACTACGCCAATATCATTGTCTTGCAGCGCACCGGCTATAATTTCGCTAGCGGATGCAGACCCTTCGTCTATTAGCACATAGACAGGATTATCTTCAAAATCGCCGCGTCTTGTAGCGTAGCGCATTTGCTTTTTCCCGTCTTTATCTACGGTATATACTATGAGTTGATTTTCTTTTAAAAACTCATCCGCTATTTGCTCTGCCACCTTCATAACACCGCCAGGATTGCCTCGCAAATCAAAAACTAGGGCTTGCATTCCCTGATTCTTGAGTGTAAGCAATGCAGTACGAAACTCGTAATATGAGTTTTCCCCAAAACGTGTGAGTTTGATGTAGCCTACCTGGTCTGTGAGCATGTATGCCATGCTCACACTGTTTTGTGTAATGGGAAGCCTGCGCGCCATGGTGTTTATGGTCTCATCATTTCGCAGCAAAGTGATTTGCACTTGCGAGTCTATTTCTCCCTGCAATAGATGTGCAGCTTGGTTGGCAGAAGGTCCTGTGACATCCACTCCATTGATACTGAGTATGCGGTCGCCTGTGATGAAGCGTTCTCGATTTACACTCTGCGGATGCACGCTGGTAATATATAGCGTATCTCGCCAAGTAACATAGTTGATGCCTACACCTACAAAGTAGCCCTTCATCTCTTGATTTACTACGCCACTAGACTGTCTATTGAGATAAACGCTATGCGGATCTAATTTGCTCATCACGTAAGCAATAGTGTTGTCAAAAAGGGTGTCTGAGTGTATTTGATCTACGTAGTGATTGTCTATGAGCGACATCAATCTACGCATTTTCTGCTCATTTACAGAATAGGAAATGGCCACATACTGGTCATTCTCATCCAGAGCTATATCATAGCGCTTGCCTGCATGGAATCCAAATCCAAAAATGAGTATCAGCAGCAGGAATGCAAAGATGATCTTGAGTATGCGTATTACAGATTCCATTTAGCTCTGTGCTAGAATTTCATCTAAAGATATTTGCACGCAGCTCACTCCTGCCATTTGCAGAAAGTCTATGCCGCTAGTATCTGAGTATTGGTCTATATACACTACTCTGGCAATGCCAGACTGGTGCACCAATTTACTACACTCCTTGCAGGGTGAGAGTGTGATATACAAGGTTGCTCCATTGCAACTTTGGCTACTGGAAGCCACTTTCAGTATTGCATTTGCTTCTGCATGCAACACATACCATTTCGTGTAACCTTGCTCGTCCTCGCATATATTTTCAAAACCAGAAGGTGTGCCGTTGTAACCGTCTGATATGATCATCCTGTCGCGCACGATGAGTGCTCCAACTTGCTTGCGTTTGCAATAAGAGAGTTTTGCCCATTCTCTTGCCATACGCAGGTAGGCAAGATCATATTTTCTCTGTTTTTGAATGGAATGACTCATAAATGCGAATTCTATAGTGGTTTAAAAAGCTACCATCATGGAAATTACAAAATTTCTGCCAGGTGCGGAAATTCCTGAAGAATAACTTCTATATCTACGATCGAGCAGATTTTCTGCATTGGTAGAAATGGTGAGATATTCTGTGATTTGAACTTGAAGTCTCATATTTATGGTGTACCATGCCGGGACATAAGGCCTGCCGTCGCCATCAAGTGCATACATGTGAGGTTTGCTCACTTCACTAGGCGCTAGACGATCTGCAGAAACTTCACCATTGAAGAAATATTCCAAGTACAGCTTGGCGTTTTTACGTTGGTAAACTAATCCCAAATTGCCAAAAGTAGGCGCAGCATGACGTAAAGGTGCGGTGGTGCCATCTTCCAACTCTTCTGTACCTTGGGTATAATTAAGCTTCACTAGTCCCTTTACGTTTCTTGTGAAATTGGTTTCCAAAGAGAAAAATCCACCGTAAACTGTAGCAAAGGCAGCGTTTTGCAGTGTTTGTACTTGACTCAAAGTTCCTTGGTACATCAATTGGTCTGATCCTAAAAACTGCCCATCTCTTCGCACTATAGCATTTGGCATATAGCTGTAATAGGCTGTTGCACCAAGCTGAAACATGGTTTTGTAGCGCCAAGTGATGCCTGCTTCTCCATTGTAAATATACTCTGGTTTGAGCTCTGGGTTTGGAACAACTACTTTTCCGGGTTCTGAGTCAAACACTTTAGCCATATCATCTATGTTGGGTGACCTAAATCCGGAAGAAATACTTCCTCGTAATCCAAGATTTGGTCTTGGTGTGAAATTCATGCCCAAACTACCGTTTAGTGCACCATTGTTGATGCTGACTTCATCAAATGGAAAATCATAAAAGTCGTTCTCAAAATTCATGGTTGAAATAAAATGGCTGTAGCGTATGCTGCTTTCCATATTGACATTTTGGGAAATTTGGTGGTCCCATTGGAAATATGCGCCTGCGGAGCCCCATTTTGCACCATTTGGATAGCGGGTTGCAATAGGTTGCTCAGTGTGTTGTTCAACACTGATGCGATTGGCAGTTGAAGTTACCCAATTGTTAAATATTTCTAATCCGTAGATTAAATTGTGTTTAGATCCAATTTTTTTGAAAAATGTTGCTTCTAAGCCGGCTACCTGTACTTCCTCATATTGGTTGTGTCGCCATTGATTGCGAAACGCTCTATTATGCCTGCTTTCTTTAAAATATTGATGGTACAATTGAATCTCTGCCTCATCTGCCCATGTACGCTCCATACTTCGTTGATACTTCAATGCGTTGAGCATCCAAGTTTGTGGACCATAGTACCATTCTGCAAATCTCAACTGACCATTTCTACGCTGAAGTAATGCGTCATATCTTGGTAAATCAGATGTTAATGCGTAGTTGAAAGTATAAGTGAAATTCTCATTCTTACTAGGCTCATAGTAGAATTTTTGCATGAAATTATGCTGATGATAACCGGAGAGCCGCTGTATGAGAGGATTTTCGTTCTGGATTACTTGATCGTTGATACCATTTGCCAAGACATATTCATTTCTCAGATAATCATCGGGACCGTTTTTCCCTTGTCTCAGATTATTGAATTCTGTAAAAGTATAAGAAGTATTCGCGGCAAACTTTTTCCCGGAGTATTGTAGCGTAAACCCTCCTGATTTTTCTCTGGCAGCGGTACTAGCTCGCCCAAAAACACGACCGGTAATCTCCGGAATGTCTGTAGTACTGATTTGTGAGGTGTTGAATTGCAGAACTCCGCCAATTGCATCAGACCCGAAAAGCACCGAGCCTGGTCCTGTAATCACTCGAATGTCATTAAGGGAAAAGGGATCTATAGCAATAATGTTGTGGAGATTCCCGCTTCGAAATATAGCATTGTTTATGCGTACACCGTCTATCATTAAAAGCAACCGATTAGCCGCGAATCCTCTAAGCATAGGGCTTCCGCCACCCATTTGACTTTTTTGCATAAACACCTCACCACTTGATTCCAATAGATCTGCAGTGGTAGGTTTATTAATGAAAAATATATCTTTTGCGGAAAGAGATATAACGTGTTGTGGAATATTAGACATTTTTTGACTCCACTGTACTCCATGCACGGCAATGTCTGCCAGTTGAAAAATATTTCTTTCCAGCATAATAGTGTTTTCCGCAGACGCCAAAATTTCTTTCCCACTTACGCTATGTAACATATAGTCCAAGTAATAGAAAGTATATTCTGCTTCAGACTGAATGATAGGGATATAGAACCTTCCTACATTATTTGTATATCCCAACTCGGTGGATAGACTGTCTGAAACCACTGACACTTCAACACCTTCCAATGCTGCACCTGTTACAGCATCTCTCACCAGTATAGTCTGCGAAAAAGCTAGCGTAGAAAATGCAATAAAAAATAAGAGAAAATATCCCACTTCAAAAATTCAAGCCCTCCAAAGCTATAGCAATAATTATGCCCTCAAAACTTAAATTTTGGAAACTAACATCTTGAACTTCATACGCTAGCTCGCAAACAACTATTAGACCGTGGTCAAACGCATTGTGTTGGTGATTCCTTTACGAAATACAGGCATCGCATTTAGGTTAATCACAAATTCACCAGATTTCACAAAACCATTATCTCTCAAATATCTATTGACCTCTATTACGGTTTCATCTGTGCTTTTATCACCTTTATAATGGAAAGCTCTCACGCCCCAGAGCATGTTTAACATTCCCAAAATCTTTTTGTTGGGCGTAAAAATGTAAATATGGGAATCCGGTCTATGGCTGGAAATCTGAAAAGCTGTGTATCCTGAGTAAGTAAGAGTCACAATTGCACTCACATTTACAGACTTTGTATTTTCTGCGGCATTATAGCATACCATATTTGTGATAAACCTCACATCATTGGCTTCCAAAGGTTTGTGTGGAGGCACTTGAATATGCGGATCTCTTTCAACGCTCACCAATATATTTGCCATAGTCTGCACCACATCTACAGGATAATCACCAACAGAAGTTTCACCACTAAGCATCACAGCGTCAGCACCATCCATAACAGAGTTGGCCACATCATTCACCTCCGCTCTTGTAGGTGTAAGACTGCTGATCATACTCTCCATCATCTGAGTAGCTATGATAACAGGTTTTCTAGCCATTTTAGCTTTGTCCACAAGCATTTTCTGTGCTAATGGCACCTGCTCCATAGGTATTTCTACACCAAGATCGCCACGTGCAACCATGAGTCCATCACAATTTGGTATGATTTCATCTATATTTTCCAGTGCTTCCGGTTTTTCAATTTTGGCTACAATCGGGATTTTGTGATCTGATTCTGCCCGCACTAGATTGCGCAAATCTTGCAAATCCTGCGCATGTCTTACAAAACTAAGCGCTAGCCAATCCACATTCTTAGAAATTGCAAATTTAGCATCCTCAATGTCTTTTGGAGTAAGGGCTGGTAGTGAAACCTGAGTATTGGGAAGATTAACTCCTTTTTTAGACTTCAATTTTCCGCCTTGTATGGTTTTTGCTTTCACCACATCTCTGCCATTGGTCTCTGTGACTTGCAATATGAGTTTACCATCGTCTATCAAAATTCTTTCACCCACCTTTACATCACGCGCAAAATTCTCATAGGTCATGAATACTTCTTTTGCCGTACCTTCCTTCTCTTCATTGGTGAATGTAAGTATATCGCCGGGTTTCAGGCTTGCACCTTTTTTCACATCACCAACACGCAATTTTGGACCTTGCAGGTCAGCCAAAATTCCTATAGAAAGATTGAGCTCATTGTTTATCTCATGAATCCACTTGATTTTCTTCTCAACATCTTGATAGTTTGCATGGGAAAAGTTGATGCGAAACACATCTACACCACTTATCACTAGGTCTCGCAAAATCTCCTTGGTATCTGTAGATGGACCCAAAGTTGCGAGAATTTTTGTTCTTTTATTAGGGTATTTAAGTTTGCTCATAGTTTGTAGTTTGTTGTTTTATAGTTTGTTTTGTAGTTAGTTGGTTTTGTAATCCGCTGCAAAAATACTGCCTTTTACCAGTATAATGTTTTTTTCTCTGCCGGTGTTAAATTTTTCAATTCTGTTACATTTATCACAGATTTCATACTTTTCAGTGGATCAATGAACTCTTGTATCCATTCAGAATCCCAATCTTCTGCTTCTATTTTTAGGAAATAATCATACGCTGCATACTTGCGCAGCAGTTTCGGCGCCACCGCGACTTCATCAAATAGGGTAAAAGAAGGCGTGATACTTTTAGTCAAATATTGAGCGCTATTTTGCACAATATGAATGCTGGCTTCCATATCTTCAAAATCTCTCTGAAACAGTGTATAGCAAATAGACTCTCCTTGAAAAACGGCATCAATATCCCGGCATCTTTTCAGAAGCCACCCAGTTGCCAAGTTCACTTGAAATATAAATACGACATCATCTGTCTGATTTGTCTGAATGCCAAAGACCTGGAAATCAGTTTCAAAATCATCTGGAATTAGCCATTTTTTAGACATTTTATTGTAATTTTCGCGATATGAAAACGCTTTTGGCTGCTGCTTCTTCTGCTTTCTTCTTTGAAGTTCCTCTGCCTTTACCTGCCAATTCACCATCGACTCTGAGCATTGACACAAAAATGGTCATATCATCTTCAGTCCGTTCCTCTAAGGTATTGTAGTCCAGAGCAAACTTATTTTTTTGTGACCATTCCAAAACCTTGCTTTTATAGCTTGTAATTTTGTTTTCCAGCTCATCAAGGTTCACATAAGGCTCTATGACTTGTGTGTGAATAAACTCACGTGTTTTTTCAAAGCCTTGATCCATATACACTGCACCAATCAGCGCCTCAAAAAGATCTCCCTCTACATGATTGCTGAGCATGACACGTTTTTTGATTTTCGCATCTATGAAGCCTGTAAGATTGAGTTCTTTGCCGATCTCATTGAGATGTTGACGACTCACAACCTTTGATCGCATTTGTGTGAGATAGCCTTCTCTCTCACTAGGCGAATTTTGATAAAGGTATTCCGCAATCACAGTACCTAAGACAGCATCACCCAAAAACTCCAGTCGCTCATAATTTACATGATTATTATTGGCATCTGTGATTTGTGCGCTACGCGGCGTAAACGCCGTGACAAAAAGATCAGGATTTTCAGGGATAAACTGTAAAATCTGTATTAGCTCATCGCTTAGATAAGTGGGATTGGATAAGTAATCACTTTTGGCCTTTTTTTTAGGCTCAAAAAGTGCTCTTATTTTCTTAAAAAGCATTCAATATTTTTTGAACAGCAAAGAGGCGTTGTGACCTCCAAAACCAAAAGTATTGCAAAGTGCGTAACGTATATCTCGTTGTTTTGGCTCCCAGAAAGTGTAATCCAAGTCTGGAACCTTTTCATCTTTGTTGAAGAAGTTGATAGTAGGCGGTACAACACCATTGTATATAGCGCCTACGGTAGCAACAGCTTCAGCGGCACCTGCAGCACCAAGCAAGTGACCCGTCATAGACTTGGTAGCATTGATTTTAATATTACCTGCGTGCTCACCAAACAAATCCATCACCGCCTTAGGCTCTGCTATATCACCCAAAGGAGTAGAAGTAGCATGCATGTTGATGTGATCAATTTCTTCTGGTGAAATTCCTGCATCGCTGATGGCGTTTTTCATTACCTGTAGCACGCCCACACCCTCTGGATGGGGAGCCGTCATGTGATACGCATCTGCACTAAGACCTGCACCCACAATTTCGGCATAGATAGTAGCACCACGATTCACCGCATGCTCATACTCTTCCAAAATCAGTGCTGCAGCACCTTCACCCAATACAAACCCATCTCTCTCTGCATCAAAAGGTCTAGAAGCTGTTTTGGGATCGTCATTTCTAGTAGACATAGCATGCAAGGCATTGAAACCTCCAACACCCGCCGCCGTCACAGCAGCTTCAGAGCCTCCAGAAATTATGACGTTGGCTTTGCCAAGTTTTATGAGATGATACGCATCTATCAATGCATTGGAAGATGATGCACAAGCCGACACGGTAGTATAATTTGGTCCCATGAAGCCATACTCCATAGAAATGAGTCCAGGAGTGATATCTGCAATCATTTTAGGGATGAAGAACGGATTAAACCTTGGCACTCCACTGCCTTTGGCAAATCCCATTACCTCCTCCTCAAAAGTATTCAGACCTCCTATACCCGATCCCCAAATCACACCCACACGGCTCTTATCCGGGTTGGTATCTAAGATACCGCTATGTGCCACAGCTTCTCTTGCTGCAACAATACCCAGCTGCCCACATCTGTCCATTTTGCGCACCTCCTTTCTGTCAAAGTGGTCTGTAGGCACAAAGCCCTTAACCTCACAGGCAAAACGTGTTTTGAACAAATCAGCATCAAACAATGTAATAGGGGCAGCGCCGCTCACGCCTGCCAACAGAGCATCCCAATACTCGGGATACGTATTGCCTATAGGCGTGAGAGCGCCAATACCCGTTACTACTACTCTTTTCATTTCCATAGTGGAAACTGAAAGTGTTATTTATTTACCTCCTCAATGTACGATATTGCCTGACCTACAGTAGAAATCTTTTCTGCTTGGTCATCCGGGATTTGAATGTCAAATTCCTTTTCAAACTCCATGATAAGCTCTACAGTATCCAAAGAATCTGCTCCCAAATCGTTTGTGAAGCTAGCCTCATGAGTTACCTCACTTTCTTCTACACCTAGTTTGTCTACAATAATTGCTTTTACGCGTGATGTGATATCAGACATAATAATGTATTTAATGTTATTTGGGGCAAAAATAAAAAACTTATTCAATTAACCATATTATTTTTATGCACTATTCCCAAATTTTTTACAATCACCCTACCTAGCGACCATTGAAAATTTCTCAAATTTTCAAAAAATATTGACAAAAATTAGGAATTTTATTCACTTTTTCCCGATTAAGATTTGTATTTTTACCTTTTCAAAATTTATTACTTTATGGAAAGCATAAAACATGCACTTGAGAGCTATGGCATAACCGGCACAGAGGAAATCATTTACAACCCTTCCTATGAAAAATTGTATGAAGAGGAAATGAAACCCGGACTAGAAGGTTTTGAAGTTGCTCAAGAAACAGAACTCGGAGCTGTAAATGTAATGACCGGAATCTTCACCGGTAGATCACCAAAAGACAAGTATATTGTAGAAGATGATGTGACCAGAGATACCATTTGGTGGAGAACAGAAAAATCTCCAAATGACAACAAACCTCTTTCTCAAGAAGCTTGGAATCACCTGAAAGAAATCACTACAGACGCGCTTTCCAACAACAAACTCTACGTGGTAGACCTATTCTGCGGTGCCAATGAAGACACGCGACTCAAAGTGCGCTTTATCATGAGAGTAGCTTGGCAAGCTCACTTTGTTACTAACATGTTTATCAGACCTTCAGAAGAAGAACTCAAAAACTTTGGCGAACCAGACTTTATAGTCATGAACGCATCACGCGCTGTGAACAAAGATTTTGAAAAGTATAATATGAACTCTGAAGTGTACACCGTCTTCAACCTCACGGAGAAAATGCAAATCATAGGTGGCACATGGTACGGAGGCGAAATGAAAAAAGGCATGTTTGCCATGATGAATTACTACCTGCCTCTACGCGGCATTGCCTCTATGCACTGCTCTGCCAACGTAGGTGAAAAAGGTGACACCGCCATATTTTTCGGACTTTCAGGAACAGGAAAAACCACACTTTCTACTGACCCTAAAAGAAAACTCATCGGTGATGATGAGCATGGATGGGATGACGAGGGAGTATTCAACTTTGAAGGTGGATGCTACGCAAAAACCATCAATCTAGACAAGGAAGCAGAGCCTGAAATCTACGGCGCCATCAAGCGCAATGCTTTGCTAGAAAACGTAACAGTTGCAGAAGATGGAAGCATAGACTTCAACGATGGGTCTGTGACGCAAAACACCCGCGTGTCCTACCCGATCTACCATATAGAAAACATAGTGAAGCCTGTATCCAAAGCAGGACATGCCAAGAAAGTAATATTCCTCACAGCAGACGCCTTTGGTGTAATGCCACCAGTTTCAAAACTCACTCCAGACCAGACTCAATACCACTTCCTATCCGGCTTCACAGCCAAACTTGCCGGCACAGAGCGTGGTGTTACAGAACCGGTTCCTACCTTCTCAGCATGTTTTGGAGCAGCCTTCCTTTCACTGCACCCAACCAAGTATGGTGAGGAGCTCGTGAAAAAAATGGACAAGCATGGCGCCACAGCATATCTAGTAAACACTGGCTGGAACGGTACCGGAAAGCGTATATCTATTAAAGACACTCGTGGCATCATAGACGCTATTCTAGACGGGTCTATAGACAATGCGCCTACCAAGAAACTCCCAATCTTCAACCTGGAGATCCCTACAGAATTGCCGGGCGTGAACCCAGACATTCTGGACCCAAGAGACACCTATGAAGATGCAGAGGTGTGGGAAGCCAAAGCCCGTGATTTAGCACAAAGATTTATCAAAAACTTTGAGAAATATACAGACAATGTCCAAGGAAAGGCACTTGTAGCAGCCGGACCACAATTGGAAGATTGATTGTAACATAGAATCATTACACAAGCAAAAAAGCCTGGCCAAGTGTCAGGCTTTTTTCATTGCAAGTCACTACAAATCTTTTTTTTATTTGGGCGGCACCCTTTTTGGGCAAGTCATAGGATATTAATTACAATTAGGTTTTTTAAAAAATCAAACACATTATTTACCTAACAAATAGTTGAAAAGTTGCCCAAAAAGGGTCGGTGTACGGCTATTACTCCGCGGTTTTTTGGCTGCAAAAAATGTCGCAAAATCGGTTTTCGTTCATCTCTCAACCCGTTTTGCTCCTTTTTTGCAAGAGCCACAAACCCTTGCGGGGTAAGCCGCCTACCACCTGCCGCGGACACCGCACCAATTCCTTTTCTGTAAACCCAAGTTTCTACATTCGGATTTGCATCTGGAGTTTGCATTAGCTGACTTACTTATTCAATTAAGTACATTTTTGCTGGATCAAAGAGGATTTTTAAATCAATTGCGAATCAAAAAAGGTGAAAATTCACAAGAATACATCAAGAACCTCACATAATTTGAAATCAAAAATGTCTTGTAACAACATTCGATTAACTGTGAAGCAACAGTAATGAAAATAGTTTAAACACATATAATCAGTATGTTTAAAAACT
>JAUNRT010000086.1 GCA_030535475.1 Weeksellaceae bacterium
AATATTTTCATCTTCATCTTACCAAAAATTGCATTTATTTGTTGAATTTAGGATAAGTTTCTTACGTATAGATTGATAACCCCTAAAAACTTTAACATTTAACAATCTAGCGCCAGTCATAAATTCTTCTAATTAAATTGCGTATTTATGCAAATATTCTTTGAATATATCAGTATTTCGACCAAAAAAACAAGTCTATAATTGATGAATATCTTAGTAATTTTAGGACATCCCAGAAAGGACTCGTTTTGTGGTGCATTAGCCAATAAGTATATGGAGGGTTGCCTTCAAGCGGGACATACCATAAACTTCTTACCCCTTTCTGATTTGAACTTTGATGTAGATGTGCAAACCGTGCATCCACAAGATCAAGAGGTAGAACCGGACTTGGAACATGCTAAGATTCTGATAAGTGAAGCAGATCACATAGCAGTTTTTTACCCAACATGGTGGGGTTCTATGCCGGCGGTACTCAAAGGGTTTTGGGATCGCGTTTTTGTGCCCGGTTTTGCTTTCAGAGAAATAAATTTGGGCAATTATGAGAAGTATCTCACCGGTAAAAGCGCTGAACTTTTTATTAATCTAGACACTCCAGTATTTGTTTACAAATACTTTATGGGAGCACCGGGCACAAAATCTGTGAAGAACAACACTTTGAAATTTTGTGGTATAGAACCTGTGCGCACCACACACTTCAGTCCAATCAATCATTCTACTGCAGAACAACGAAACAAATGGTTGCAAAAGTGCTTTGAAAAAGGGATAAAGGCAGAAAAAGTGCATAATGACCCTTTACATCAATTTATGCAAAAAATTGCACCGTGGGTTCAAGCCATTCGTTTTCAGTTTTATCCTATGACTTTTATAGCTTATTGGGCAGGCGCATTGTTGAGCCGCCAGATAAGTGGCGATTGGAATTGGCTTGCATTTATAATTGGCTACGTAATCCTCTTTCTGATAGAAAATTACACAGTATTCACCAATGAACTATATGATCAAAAAACGGATGAGGCCAATGAGAATTTTGGTCCTTTCAGCGGTGGATCACGAGTTTTGGTGTCTAATAAACTTAGTGGCAAACAACTCAAGAGAGGAGCCGGTATCACAGCCGCTCTTATCACTTTACTATCTATCTTGCTATACTTTTCATCACCAGCTTCTGCATTGATTTTAACTGCCTATGTAGGCATTACATGGTTTTTGGGTCATGCATACACAGTGCCGCCATTTAAGTTTTCTTACAGGACGTTGGGTGAAATTACAGTAGGCATTACACACAGCTTTTGCGTGTTGTTAGGAGGTTTTCTCATCCAACTTGGGCATTTGTACAATAAAGAAGTTTGGTGGCTAGCAGTTCCATTATTTATCTCGATTTTACCCTCTATCACCTTGAGTGGAATACCCGATAGGAGAGCCGATCAAATGGCCAACAAAAAAACCATAGCTGTGAGATTAGGGGTAACGAATTCAATAAAATTTGTCATGTTCATCACAGCCATTGCTGTAATAGTGCCGATAATTCTATATCATACTATTTTGCAACAGCAATTGAGTTGGGCGGTATATCTTGTAATACCACATGGAATTTTCCTGATTTATAAGCTTAGAGAATATCTGCAACTTAAAGAAAAACCTGAAAGAATAGACGAACTCATGGTATATTCCTTACTATTGATGGTGTGGTATGGCATAATTCCGGTAATCAGACTTTTACAAGGCTAAAAATGAAAATTTTGTATGCTATCCAAGGAACAGGAAATGGGCATGTAAGCCGTGCACGTGAGATAATTCCGTACTTGAAAACCTATGGAGAAGTAGATGTTGTGCTAAGTGGAACGGATAGCGAGGTAGATATAGGTCACCCAATAAAATTTAGATTGCATGGTTTAGGATTCAAATTTGGCAAAAAGGGAGGGGTTGATATTCTTAAAACCATACGACATGCTAAAATTTTTCAGTTCATCCGAGATATCAAAAATTTACCGGTTCATGATTATGACATGGTAATCCATGACATAGAACCTGTCACTTCTTGGGCTTGTTGGTTTAAGAATAAGCCTTTCTTGGAGTTGAGCCATCAAGCTTCATTCTATTCGCCAAATACACCTGTGGCACCAGGAATACATTACGGCAAATATCTTATGAAGTTTTATGTTCCTAAAAAGCACTATGTTGGCTTTCACTTCAAAGCTTATGACCACTTTATAACCACACCCGTGATTCGTTCAGAGATTCGCAAACAAAAACCTGTAGAAGGCGATTTTTACTTGGTGTATTTACCCGCATATTCCAATGCATTTTTGGCAGACATATTAGGAAGATTTGATGAAAAGTGGATTGTTTTTAGTAAAACGATAGACAATTCGGTAACTGCTGAAAATATAGAATTCCATGCCGTGTCTGCAGAGGGTTTTTCAGAAAAGTTATTGCATTGCAAAGGTTTATTGACAGGTGCAGGCTTTGAAAGCCCTGCAGAAGCCATATTTCTTGGCAAGAAACTGATGTGCATACCCATGCACAATCAGTATGAGCAAAAGTGCAACGCTCAAGCCTTGGAAGAAATGGGGATACCTATTGCTCATAAAAATTCAGAGATAATCCCAAAAATTGAAAAATGGCTTGAGTCAGAACATGTACTCCAAATCAATTTTCCTGATAATTTGGAGCAAACAATCGCTCAGATTATGACAACATATGGTCACATACAAGAGGACTAATTTGGCAGATTTGTAAAAAAATCTTACTTTTGCCGACTATTTATACGAGGACAAATTTGACGGGTTGCAACCTCACTAAAAAATGCTAATACGAATCAACGGTAGTTGCAATCCGGTATATTTTGTTTTCAGAACATTGAAAAATACTAACAAATATGCCATATTTTTTCACTTCAGAATCTGTTTCGGAAGGTCACCCAGACAAGATTGCAGACCAAATTTCAGATGCCATTCTCGACAACTTTTTAGCCTTTGACCCAGAGAGCAAGGTGGCTTGTGAAACACTTGTAACTACAGGTCAGGTGATACTCGCCGGCGAGGTGCACTCAGATGCCTATATAGACTTACAACAAGTAACCCGTAGAGTGATCAACAGAATTGGCTATACAGATAGTGACATGAAATTCACCGGTGACTCTTGTGGAATCATGAGCGCAATACATGAACAGAGCGCAGACATACGACAAGGTGTTGACAGAGACAGCAAGCAAGAGCAAGGAGCCGGCGATCAAGGTATGATGTTTGGCTACGCAACCAACGAAACTGACAATTATCTTCCGCTCGCTCTAGATTTATCACACCGAATCCTAAAAAAACTTGCAGAAGTGCGCAAATCTGGTGATACCATGACGTATTTACGCCCAGATAGCAAAGCGCAAATCACCTTGGAGTATGATGACAATCACAAACCCATACATGTGCACACCGTTGTGGTATCTACCCAGCACAATGAATTTGATGAAGAGGCTGCGATGCGTGATCGTATAGAAGATGACATCAAAAACATCGTAATCTGTGATGTGAAAAAAGAACTATCCGAAGATTTACAAGCACTCTTTGATGAAAACACAAGATATTGCATCAATCCTACAGGTGTTTTCATCATTGGAGGACCACACGGCGACGCAGGACTTACGGGTAGAAAAATTATTGTGGATACTTATGGAGGAAAAGGCGCTCATGGTGGAGGAGCCTTCAGCGGAAAAGACCCTTCAAAAGTTGACAGATCTGCTGCGTATGCCATGAGGCATCTCGCTAAAAATCTGGTAGCCGCCGGTGTATGCGAGCAAGTCTTAGTGCAAATTTCTTATGCGATAGGCATTGCAGAACCTATGAGCCTTTTTGTAAACACTTATGGGTCGGCCAAAATTGACCATACAGATTCCGAGATAGCCGATATTCTGAGCAAGAAATTCTCGTTCAAACCATATGACATCGAGAAAAACTTACAACTGCGCAATCCAATCTACGAAGAAACCGCAGCTTATGGACACATGGGAAGAACACCGGAAACTGTCACCAAAACCTTCACTATGAATGGTGAAGAAAAACAAGTAGAAGTAGAACTTTTCACTTGGGAAAAACTTGACTTAGTAGATGAAATTAAGGAAGTTTTCGGGTTGAAATAAGAACTCGAAAAATCCACAACCAAGCGCAAGACCCTCCGAAAAAACCGGCTCATTTTCATTGACAATAAATTATCGTTGATCAGTGATATAGTCGGTCTTTTCATAAACAAGATTATTCAATTCACAAAGAATTGATGAATATACCTCAGCGAATTGAATTATGAGACCCACAAAGGAATTGGTCATTTGTTTTTTTCAGCGAGCTGCATAAGCACTTGCTGCATAGCACTATAAATTTGCTCATAATCTAAAACCTCTGTGCTTTGCCAAACAAACATAATGTGATAACCCGGCGGTAGCAAATGCTGTTGTAAACGATAAGCTTCGCGCATGCGCCTTTTGAGCAAGTTGCGCTTCACCGCCAATTTTATTTTCTTTTTCGGCACAGAAAACGCAACCCTATTGCCTTGTTGAGTTGAGTTTTGCACATCTATAGTCCTGTAAGTTGCCAGAATCGGGAAACTAGAAACACGCTTACCTTTCTGAAAAAGTAAACCAATAAGTTTCTGGCTTTTTAGCCTTTTTGACTTTCCTAAGCTATAATCCATGATTCATTGCACAAGCTACTAAATGCGAGAAGATATTACAAAAATTGCCTACAAAGATGCTCAGATTTTTTTAATGCCTCATGGGTTCCGGTGGAAAGTCACATAATTGCTCAAGCTTTAGTAACTTTGCATTTCATATTATCAAAAACAAATTATCATGATGTATCCTCCACAACTTGTGCAGCCAATGAAAAATGAATTGGTGAACAATGGGTTTTCGGATCTTACAACTATAGAAGAAGTTGATCAATTCATACAGCAGTCAGGCACCGTACTTTTAGTAGTAAACAGCGTGTGTGGTTGTGCGGCAGGCGGAGCACGCCCAGGCGTAGTACAATCACTCAACAATGAGTTTACTCCAGATCATTTAGGCACTGTGTTTGCCGGATTTGACATGGATGCCACAGCGCGTGCAAGAGAGCACATGTTACCTTTTCCTCCAAGCTCACCGGCGGTAGCACTTTTCAAAGATGGTGAAATTGTGCACATGCTAGAGAGACACCATATTGAAGGGCATATGCCACTTGCTATTGCAGACAACTTGAAGCAAGCTTACAACGAGTTTTGCTCATAAAACATACTTGAGAATGAAAGTAGCCGTTGTAGGCGCCACCGGTATGGTTGGCAAAGTGATGCTACAAGTATTAGAAGAAAGAGATTTCCCGCTCACAGAGTTGCTCCCGGTTGCATCGGAGCAGTCTGTGGGCAATACAGTAGTTTTCAAAGGAGAAGATATTGCCATTGTTTCTATGCAGCAAGCCATAGACTCAAACTGCGACATAGCTCTATTTTCTGCCGGCGGCGACATCTCACTTGAATTTGCGCCCAAATTTGCAGAGAAAGGCACAACAGTTATAGACAATTCTTCCGCCTGGCGTATGCATGCTGATAAAAAGCTGGTAATTCCGGAAATTAATGCAGATGTTCTCAGTGCAGAAGACAAGATCATAGCCAACCCCAATTGTTCTACCATACAACTTTTGATGGTGCTAAATCCGTTGCACAAAAAATATGGGATCAAAAGAGTAGTAGTTTCTACCTACCAATCTGTCACAGGCACAGGCAAAAAGGCTGTAGAGCAACTCAACGCCGAAATGACGGGCCAAAAAGCGGAAATGGTTTACCCCTATCCTATTCACAAAAATGCCTTGCCACAATGTGATGTATTTGATGATAGTGGCTATACCAAAGAAGAGCTCAAACTCATACGCGAGACCACTAAAATCATGCGCGATCCTAGCATTGCTGTCACCGCCACCGCAGTGCGTGTGCCAGTACAAGGAGGTCATTCAGAGTCAGTGAATATAGAACTGGACCAAGCATTTGATTTGTCAGACGTGCGCAGTTTGCTTTCTCAAGCACCCGGAGTTTCACTTCAAGACAACCCAGACACTTGCACTTACCCAATGCCTATTTATGCAGAAGGCAAAGATGATGTATTTGTAGGCAGACTCAGGAGAGACCTATCACGACCCAACACGCTCAATTTATGGATAGTTGCAGACAACTTGCGTAAAGGTGCAGCAACCAACACCGTGCAAATAGCAGAGTATGTTCACAAAAACATTCTCCAGCCCAAATTGGCATAATCCCTAAACTTTCTAAGCAAATTTTTACACAATTGCTGTGAATAAAAGCTGATGCTTGTTCCTGTGAAATAACCGCAAAGTTTTTAACTTTGACAAAAATTAAAGATATAGCAATGGATGCTCAATGGCAAAAAAAGCTTCTCAATAGATTTCTAGAATATGTAAAAATTCACACAGAAAGTGAATTTGGAGTAGATAAAATCCCAAGTACCGATAGGCAATGGGACCTTGCAAAACACTTGAAACAAGAACTAGAAAGCATAGGCCTTGAAGACGTAAGTATAGATGAAAATGCCTATGTAATGGGCTTTGTACCCAGCAATGTAGAAGACAAAACTCTGCCAACAATTGGATTTATTGCGCATTTTGACACCTCTCCGGACTTCACCGGCAAAGATGTAAATCCGCAGATTTGGGAAAACTATCAAGGCGGTAACATCACACTCAATGAAGAGAAAAACATAATACTATCGCCCAAAGAGTTTCCGGAATTAGAAGACTATATAGGGCAAACCCTCATCACCACAGATGGCACTACCCTACTAGGCGCAGATGATAAAGCCGGTATTGCAGAGATAGTCACTGCGGCAGAGTATCTCATGGCACACCCGGAGATTCCACGGCCAAGACTCGCCATAGGTTTCACACCCGATGAAGAAGTTGGAAAAGGCGCATCACTCTTTGATGTAGAAAAATTTGGTGCAGACTGGGCATACACAATGGACGGCTCATCTGTGGGTGAGCTAGAATATGAAAACTTCAATGCCGCTGGTGCCACAGTCACTTTCACAGGAAAGATAGTGCACCCGGGCTATGCCAAGAACAAAATGGTAAACGCCCTGCACCTCGCCAGAGAATTTGGAGAAGCGCTACCCAGAGCAGAAGTTCCAGAATCTACAGATGGCAAGCAAGGCTTTTATCACCAAACATCCATACATGGTGATGTAGAAAAAGTAGAGCTTCAGCTCATAATACGCGATCATGACGATGAAAAATTCCATGCGCGCAAAGCATTTTTGCTGCAACTCGTGCGCAATATGAACAATCAGTTGGGTGAAGAGCGAGTACATATAGAGATCAAAGACCAGTACAAGAATATGTACAAGATGATCAAAGATCAGATGCACATAGTAAATCTGGTAAAATCTAGTATGGAAAAGATAGGCATACAGCCAGACATCAAAGCCATACGCGGTGGCACCGATGGAGCACAACTCTCCTACAAAGGTCTCCCATGTCCCAATATATTTGCTGGTGGTCAAAACTTTCACAGCCGCTATGAGTATGTAGCCCTGGAATCCATGGAATTAGCCACCAAACTCATAGTAACCATAGCAGAAGAAGCGGCATTAAAATTGTCTAAGTAGAAACTTATGACACGCAACCAGTTTCTGAAAACCACCATGCTTGGCATCGCCGGCCTTGCAACCACGCCATTATGGGCTAAGGAATTTAGCAATTCCTCCCTTGCAGAAGAGCTCATAGGGCGCGGCAATCCTCAACTCGTGGGGCAAGGATACCAACTAAGACCCGCCGTGCATGAGGCTTTCCAAAAAATGCGCGCCGCCGCCAAAAAACAAGGATTTGACCCTCATATAGTCTCATCCTATCGTTCATTTGCACATCAAAAAGGCATCTGGAACCGCAAATACAATGACTTCACCGGCAATAAAAAGATGAATGGAGATGCAGCCGTGAAAAAAATTATAGAGTACAGCACCATGCCGGGCACCTCTCGCCACCATTGGGGTACCGATTTTGATTGGGTAGATGCCAAAGCTGGCATCATCAAAAACCCACTCAACGCTCGCAACTACCATGATAAAGGCACTTATGCACCTCTCAAGCAGTGGATGAATGAAAATGCAGAAAGCTTTGGGTTTTATGAAGTGTATACCAACAATCCACAGCGCACAGGCTTCTCCTATGAGCCATGGCACTTCAGCTACAGACCTCTCGCATGTGAATACATACAAGAAGTGAAAAAGATAGACCTTGATACAATAATCCGCAACACAGATTTAGCCGGAAAACAGCACGTTACCGATAAATTCATAGAACATTACCTGCAAAACCACATCTTAGGCATCAATGCAGCATTACTACCTTAGTATATGATTTTCAGATCATTGAGCATTTCAAAAGATATCTTAGAGTAATTTTTTTTTATTTATTTGGGAGGCTCCCCCAATATTCAAGGGCGGCTGCGCCGCCCTTGAATATTGGGTGCCGGGTCATTGAGCATTATCTTGTTTGCCAAAACCTACTCCACCTCTCTCTGCCAGCACACTCTCCCGGATTGGCCGGGACCCGGTACTGGCAGAGAGGGTGTCGTAGAGGTTTTGGCTGCACAAGGATATAGCTCATGCCCCTGCCTCAACCCGCCTTCGGCGGGTTTGAAGATCACAAAGAGGTTTGGTAAAAATCATCACAATTCAAATATTGAAAAGGTATATGAATTATAGAAGCCCAATCACTGATAAAAGAATAGAAGTGAAAATCCATTTCTATCTTCAATAATGGCTTAGGCAATTAGCGAAAATCCGGAGTGTATTTGATTTGCTAAAACCCATATCTATAAGATCTCGAAAAAAATACAGGAAATTAAAACTTTGGTTTACACAAAATTGTGGAGCTTTATCAATCCACAAAATAGGTAATGCTGAGTAATTTTTTATACAGCACAGCTTTATTTTTAGGTAGATCAATATATAAATCACAAAATTTTGAAATAATAACCACCAAATTAGAAATAAAGATGGACAAGAAAGAGAAAAAAGAGCCGACTAAAGAAGAACTAATTTACAAAAGCTTACCCAAAGACCTTCAAGAAAAAATGGACAAGATGAAGGACAAACTCAAAAAAGAATAATCTTGAAAATGCCTGAAAACCACAGGTAAATAAATCTTGATTCCAAATAAATAGACGTGAAGTCGACATGCGGACTTTTCGTCTAGGCTAATGTATGACATATTCCAAAGTAAATTTGTGGAGGATTCTGAAGTTTGAAAAATATGCAAATAATAGCGATTTCTTGAGCACAAAATCTACTCTCCTAATGCTCATAGTCATCAATTCACGATTGACTATCAGAAAAATGATTTAATAAAGATTGCTTCAAATTACAGTCATTGAACAAGGAACAAGTCTGGCTAGAGATTTCAGTGCCAAGAAGCCAGAATATTAATAAAATTTATTTTGAGAGGTTTTGAAGATTTTTTAATTACAGCTGTGCATATAAATAAAAAAGTAGCCGTCTCTCCGAGACGGCTACCCTAAGAATATTTTGGATGGATAGTTTTCTTACAACTGATCCAATTCTGCTTTCACTTCATTGTAGTAAGCTTCTGCTCTTGCATACTCAGGCTTAGCTTGATGAGAAGAAAGTGCACCTGCCAAAGAGGTGATTTCATTTACAGCGTTTTGTACACCTTGCTGATCTCCAACAGAAGAGCTAGCTTTAGCTTTTACAGCTTGATCATGCAATTGGTTTACCCACTGTTGCAATTCTGGATCTTGCAATTGAGGCGCGTCTGTCATAGCAGCTTTTGCATCTTCAAAAGCTCTGTCAAATGCAGCTGTAGTGCTTTGTGCATCACCTTCTATCGCAGCACCTGTTCTTTGAGCGGCGTTTTCTGTAGTGGTTGTAACTCTGTCTGTAGTTTCTTTCTTACAAGAAGTTGTGAAAACCATACCTGCAATAGCAGTCAATAATAATACCTTTTTCATAATTTATTAATTTTTTGAATTAGATTACAAATATACATAAATTACAATTACACAAGGATTTTGCCAATTTTCTTAACGATAGATATTTTTATCTGTGGCGCGTGTGTGCCATAAAGCTACGATCTTGTATGTATAGCCAACGAGGCGCCTGGCGAAATTCTTATTGGGAAAAACTTTTTCCAAAAAATAGCCGGAGCGATATGCCCATTCTAGCCAAAGATTTCTGTAGGGCATGGCTTTGAAAATTTCTTCTACCGCGGCTCTGTTTTGCAAATAATATGGTACAAGATTGTTGTAGTTGTGTAAGGATACAGCCTTGATCAAAGACTGATCTCGTTGCATTTCTGTAGCGTATTTTTCAGTGGTTTGTGCCATGAGCGTGCACTCAAGTGGTCTTAGGCTAAGCTGTTGTACGTGGTCTTTGTACATACGATAATAGACCAAGGGTTCTGTGATATAAAACAACCTTGCAGTGCCCATGTTGAGCCTGAACCACACATCTGTGTCTTCACCCATGCGTATAGTGTTGTCAAAAAGATGCTGCTTGAGGTGCGAGGTGAGAACAATTACAGAGGATGCCGAAAGTAGGGTGTTGCGCATGGCAACGGTGAAGTAGTCTTGCACGGGAAGATAATTGGGTGAAGTGGTTTCACACTTGAGGTGTTCTGCTTTAGATGCGTAGCGACAGGCTATGATTTCCGGTGATTCGTGGCTCTGAATGATGTGCACTATGCTCTGCAAATAATTGGGACACCAATAATCATCTGCATCTAACAGTGCTGTGTAGGCGCCTTGTGCTAAGGCAATACCTGCATTGCGAGCGGCTGAGACGCCTGCATTGGCCTGGCGGTGGATTTGCACGCGCGCGTCTGCTTGCTGCATAGCAATAGCTTGCAAGCTGGCGTCTGTGCTACCGTCATCTACGATGATAAGCTGAAAATGCGTGTAGGTCTGTGCCAATACAGAATTGACGGATTCTGCGATATACTTTTCTTGATTGTATAGCGGGATGACTACGCTGATAAGTGGATTTTGCGTCATGTAGGCAAATGTAATTTCGGCCATGAAAGTTAGGAAAAAAATATACAAGGTGTTGAGAAAGACAGTTTCAAAATGTGCATAAATTCTTAACGCAATCCGGAAAGTGCAAATCATGGCACTCAACAAGAGATGACTGGTGAATTGTAATTAATAAAGCTAGGTTCACAGCTAAATTTAATGTGAAAATGATACTATCTCCGGTGGAAAATCTTTTAGGATTGAAAAGATTAAAGCACAAAAAAATGCTTAAAAAATTGTTCTAGTGAACTTGCTGTAGGCAAGTTGAGGCAGGGACATGAGCGGTATCCTTGTGCGAGCTGTGC
>JAUNRT010000087.1 GCA_030535475.1 Weeksellaceae bacterium
TTTTAAAGAAAAAAAACAAAAGTTTTTCAGTTATTTATGTGCAAAGGTCTCAAATTAGTAAAAGTTGACACGAATAAAATTCAAAACAAAAGAATAATATTTTGAAAGAGACGAAAGAAAATAGAGTTTTGATTTGAATCCAAAGCGACATGAAAAATAGAATAAATAGCTGAGATGGTCGCAATAACTAGACAGCTTATTTGATTTTTCCACTATCATTGCCCGCTAACAAATGAAAATTTCAGAAAAATTCGAAGCATAAACGTGAATGGAACTTCCGCGGCAGGTGGGAGGCATAAAAGCCCGCAAAGGGTTTTGGCTCTACAAAAAAGGAGCAAAACGGGTTGAGTGACTAAGGAAAACCGATTTTGCGACATTTTTTTGTAGCCAAAAGACTGCGTACTTGTTGCCGTACACCGACCCTTTTCATGGGCAATTTTTGAGGCGCTAACTGATGAGAAACACGGTGTTTTGGTGAGGTGTTTAGAATATAGGTCAAGACGGTTTTTGTCCATAAAAGGGTGCCGCCCAAATAAAAAAAATAAAAAAAAATCTGATGAACATTTTGTCTATGCTTAGTCTATCAGGGTCTGACACTGCCTAAATTCAATTTATAATTCAAAAGTGTTTGCCATCAAAAGCAGAAAAACATTGATACTGCTATGAGGCTAGGTGTCTCTTGTCTCACCTTGTCAAGCGTTGCTGCCTCATTTATATAAAAACTCTATCTCCTTATGCTTCAACCAGAGGTTTGGACCATCTTCAAACTCAAAAAGGGCATCACCGCGCGTGTTAATGCTTATGAGCCTGGCAACCAGTATGCTGTCTCTGTATTTATATTTGCGCCACTCTTTCAAATAGGCCAATCTGGTGAAATATTCAGACATTAACAAACCGGCATTTTCAGATTTTAAATCTTGCACATGGGCATACACGCTTTGCGCGATTTCTTTCACCATCTGGTCAATCTCTACGTCAAAGTTTGGCATAAAAAGCTTGATGGAAGCTGCATTGGGTAATCCTGTAAACACTTTTTGATACACATTGAGACCCAATCCTACCACACAATAGTCTATCTTGCCTTGCATCAATCTGTTCTCCACCAAAAGACCTCCTACCTTTCTGTTCTCAATCACAATGTCATTGGGCCACTTGATTTTCGCCTCTATATGCCATTTTGACAGGCTGTTGACTACTTGTGTACATATATAGTAGTTGATCAGTGCCATTTCATGCAAAGCTATGTGTGGCCGGCGTAGCAATAGGCTCATGGTTATATTCTCTGCGGCATCGGCGTGCCATGCATTGCCCATATAGCCTTTGCCTTGTGTCTGTTTCACTGTCCAGACAACAATTTTGTCAATTGTGGTATCCTTACCGATGTGGTACAGGTTTTGATTCGTAGAATCAAGTACTTCATGTTTGTGATAAAGGATTTCCGGATCTGGCATAGGTGTGAGTGCGAAACGTTAAAATTTTGTATTTTTGTAGATTAATATTTTAAACATTTAATGATAAAACCAAAAGATAACCAAGCTCTGCTTGATACCATAATAGCTGCAATTGAAGATAAAAAAGGGGAAGATATACAAATTTTGGATCTCACAGAAATTGAAAATGCAGTAAGCTCTTATTTCGTAATCTGTTCTGCCAACTCCAATACACAAGTGGCAGCCATTGCAGGTTCTATAGAAGATAAAACCAGAAAAGAACTTAAAGAAAAACCATTCCATACAGAAGGGCTCACAAACGCTCTTTGGGTATTGATGGACTACGTGTCTATTGTAGTGCACATCTTCCAGCGTGACAAGCGCGAGTTTTATGACCTAGAGAGCATGTGGGGAGATGCTAAAAACGTATCCATTACTTCTTAAAAACAAACCATTGAATCCACAAAATAAACCCAATAACAATAGAAATCCTAAGCAACCTAAAAAGCCGCAAGGCAAACCGGGTTTTAACCTCAATTGGCTATACACAGGTCTTGGCCTGTTTATTTTAGCTTGGTTTTTACTCACTACAGGTACGCTGGGTGAATCTGCTAGACAAATTCAAGAAAGTCAGTTTTTTGATTATTTGGAAAAAGGATATGTGCAGAAATTCACATTGAATAAAGATGATGAGAATGTTGCCGTGTACTTGACACCGGAAGCTTTGGAACTACCGGAATTTCAAGATCTGAAAACCTCACCTACTATGCTGGGTGAGGCACCGAATATGCGTTTTGTTATTGCCAACACGCAATTCTTCCTTGAAAAATATGATCAAGTAGATCCTGCCATTGCTTCTAATGTGAAAAAGGAAGTGGTGAGCAATAATAAAATGTTTGACTTTCTCATCAACATCATATTCTGGATAGCGCTATTAGCCATATTTTGGTATTTCATATTCCGCAGAATGGCTGGTGCTGGTGGTGGACCCGGCGGACAGATTTTTAATATAGGGAAATCTCGTGCTCGCTTGTATGATGAGAACTCTAATGTGAAAGTGACTTTCAAAGATGTCGCCGGACTTGAAGGCGCAAAAGAGGAGATAGAAGAGGTTGTAGAATTTCTGAAAAATCCTGAAAAATTCACTAAACTGGGTGGTAAAATCCCGAAAGGTGCTCTCTTGATTGGCCCTCCAGGTACAGGTAAAACTTTGTTGGCAAAAGCTGTAGCAGGGGAAGCGCAGGTTCCATTTTTCTCGCTTTCAGGTTCTGACTTTGTAGAAATGTTTGTAGGCGTTGGTGCTTCTAGAGTGCGTGACCTATTCAAAACCGCTAAAGAAAAAGCTCCTGCCATCATTTTCATAGATGAGATAGACGCTATAGGGCGCGCACGTGGCAAGAGCAACATTACCGGTGGTAACGACGAGCGGGAAAACACTCTCAACCAGCTACTCACAGAAATGGATGGTTTTGGTACGGATAGCAATGTGATTGTACTTGCAGCCACCAACCGTGCAGATATCCTAGACAAAGCTCTCATGCGTGCAGGACGTTTTGACAGACGTATATATGTAGATCTGCCGGAGGTGCATGAACGCAAAGCGATTTTCAAAGTACATACTGCCAAGTTGAAACTTAGCGAATCACTAGACATGGATTTTCTCGCAAAACAAACTCCGGGATTCAGTGGTGCAGACATTGCCAATATTTGTAATGAGGCGGCTTTGATAGCTGCTAGAAAAGGCAAGGATGCTATAGACAAGCAAGACTTCTTGGATGCTGTAGATAGAATTATAGGCGGACTAGAGAAGAAAAGCAAAATCATAAAACCATCAGAGCGCAAGCGTATCGCTTTTCACGAAGCAGGTCACGCTACTGTAAGCTGGTTGCTGGAGCACGCTTCTCCGTTGGTGAAAGTGACTATTGTACCGCGAGGTAGATCTCTTGGTGCTGCATGGTACTTGCCAGAAGAGCGTCAAATCACCACAGAAAGTCAATTGCTGGATGAGATGTGTGCACTCCTTGGGGGTAGAGCCGCAGAAGAGGTGATTTTTGGAAGGGATTACTCTACAGGTGCTCAAAACGATTTGGAGAGAGCGTATAAGCAATCCATGGCCATGGTTACGATTTATGGTTTGAGCGAT
Source organism: Weeksellaceae bacterium (assembly GCA_030535475.1). GTDB lineage: Bacteria > Bacteroidota > Bacteroidia > Flavobacteriales > Weeksellaceae > JAUNRT01. The sequence continues at coordinate 3,574 of JAUNRT010000087.1, forward strand.
GAGATAGGGCACGTATCTTATTATGACAGTACGGGCCAATCAGATTATAATTTCTCTAAGCCATATTCTGAGCAAACGGCTGTGAAGATTGATGCAGAAATCAAGCGTATCATAGATGAGCAATACCAGAGGTGTATCAACCTTCTGGAGTCTAATAAAGACAAACTCAAAAAAGTTGCAGAAAAATTACTGGAATCTGAAGTTCTTTTCCGTGAAGATTTAGAACGTGTTTTTGGTAAAAGAGTGTTTGACGAAGAGAAAGATAATATACATACACAGGCTCAGATAGAAGAAAATACTCCATCTGGTTCACCTTCTTTAGACCCTGGTTTGATATAAATTCATCTTTAGGATAGCAATTTGGTTGCTAAAAAAAGAAATTTACTAACTTCGCAAAAAATTGATGCAAAGTTTTTGGGATAAAATAAAAGGAATGATTTCTCGTCCAAAGGAAGAACCGGAGGACGAAGAACTAGACATTTCTTACACTGAAAAAGTCCCAACTGATGAGGAGTTCGTAAAGAATTTTACAAACTCAGGAGGTCATTTTTTTTACTGTGAGAATAAGCAGGAACTGCGTAAATACCTTAAGGAAATTGTAACCAATGAAAACATTGCAAGATTTGTCTGCTTTGATGAAAAGTTACAAAAGTTTTTAGGGGAAATAAATGTGGCTTATCAATCTCATCCCTCAGCTATTGCAGAGTACAGCTTTGTAGGTTGTGAGGGATTGATTGCTTTCAACGGGTCCATTATGCTATCATCTCACAATCTTGGCGGTAGAAAAATCACTGAAATGGCAGACAATTTTGTGATTTTTGCTACTACCTCTCAATTTCATGAAAACTCTAGTGGTGCCATGTCTCACATCAATCGCACACGTACGGGTGCACTTCCTAGTGGGATTACATCCATTGGAGGCAGAGACTCAAAGCCTATAGAAAATTTACCCAACAGCAAGTATATTTATTTGTTGCTGCTAGAAGAATAGTATGAGTAAAAATCTCCTGCTTAGAGCGGTTTTCGGTTTCATTTATGTTGCGTTGATTTGGTTCGCAACGCTTTATGACCCTTATGTTTTTATAGGAATTTTCGTTGCGTTATGCGGATTAGGAATTTGGGAACTGAGCCGATTGCTCAAGTTTGAAAATAAGCTTTTCCTGCTGGCAACGGTTGCGGTGGCAGGCTATATCCTTTGGGTTTATGGCTCAAGATTCTATTATGGTACTGCTCAATATACTTTGCATCTAGAGCATGTGTTGCCTGTTGCACTCTTTTTGGTTGCCCTTGTGCTTATTTTTAAAAGACCGATGGAACTGGCGTATGATTCGTCCAAAATTATTTTCATCAATGTATATCTGGTATTACCTTTTGCGCTAACCTTTGCATTGCTGCGCAAATTTGAAATCGATAATTTCCAGGTACTCAACCCGGTTTTTTTCACGTTTATTCTTATATGGGTGAGTGATACCTTTGCTTATATCATTGGGCGCATATTTGGCACTAAAAAACTTAGCGCCATTTCAGAGAAAAAAACAGTGGAAGGATTGATCGGCGGCATGTTCTTTACCATAGTGGCGGGTGTGATTTTGCATTTCAATTTTCCCGGGGTCCGAGGTAATTGGATGATTATCGCTGCTTTGGTAGCTTTTGCTGCACCTATCGGCGACCTTGCCGAGTCCAAACTGAAAAGAGTATTTGGCGTGAAAGATAGTGGCAACATTATCCCGGGTCACGGAGGTATTTTAGACCGATTAGATAGTTATTTGGTGACGATTGTTGTCGTTTATTTTTATTTTTTGTTCGCTTAAGATATGAGAATTCATAAAGAAGGCATCGCCTCCATAGTTATAGTGGGTATTGCAACCCTCATCATCTGCATCATGGCAATTATGTACTTGCCTTCTGTGGTGAATATAGTTCTGCCGGTACTTATGATCATCATTTTTGGTTTGATCGTTTGGTTTTTCAGAAACCCGGTCAGAAATGCCAACAACCTATCCAATGAAATAGTAGCGCCTGTTGACGGCAAAGTGGTGGTAATAGAAAAAGTGATGGAAACAGAATTTCTCAACAGAGAAGTTATGCAGATTTCCATTTTCATGAGCCCGCTCAACGTGCACGTATGTCGCTATCCGGTTTCCGGAAAAGTTGTTTATCGCAAATATCATCCGGGCAAGTATCTTGTGGCTTTTCATCCCAAATCTTCCACGCTCAATGAGCGCACAACGGTTGTTGTAGAAACAAGTTCGCAAACCCAAGTGCTCTTCAGACAAATTGCTGGTGCACTAGCTAGGCGCATTGTTTTATATGCAAAAGAAGGCGATACTGCGGTGGCAGGTACAGAGTATGGTTTCATAAAATTTGGTTCTCGGCTAGACATTTTTGTTCCATTAGACACAGAAATTCTGTGCAAGCTTGGAGACACTACACGTGGGAGCGAAGACGTAATTGCACGTCTCAAAAGTTGATAGCATGGGCATCAAACTTACCATACTCGGTTACAATTCTGCTATTCCCACTGCTTTTTCTCACCCAACCTCCCAGTTGTTGAATATCAATGAGAGGTATATTCTCATAGATTGCGGTGAAGGCACACAAGTGCAATTGCGCCGAGCCAAAATAAAATTCAGCAAAATCAATCATATTTTCATCAGCCATCTGCACGGTGATCATGTATTTGGATTGGTAGGGCTCATTTCTACCTTTCAGCTTTTGGGAAGAAAAAAAGAGTTACAGATTTTTGGTCCGGTGGGTATAGAAGATTTCATCATGAATCAGTTGCGCCACACAAAGGCACACTGCAATTATCCTCTCACTTTTCATGAGCTGGACCATCAAGATCCGCAACTCATATATGAGGATAAGAAAATATTGGTGTACACCATACCGCTCAATCACAGAATCTATTGCAACGGATATTTAGTAAAAGAAAAAGCAAAATTGCGCCATCTCAAAATCGAAGAAATTGAGAAATACCCGGAAATCCAACGCACGGATTATTTGAGCTTGAAACAAGGCAATGATTTCATAAGCTCATCCGGGCAGGTGATTCCCAATGCAGAGCTCACCTCTGGCGCATCGCAACCGGAGTCTTACGCTTTCTGCTCAGATACCATGTACAAGCCGGAACTCGCAGAGCTTTTACGAGATGTGAGTTGCATGTATCATGAGGCTACTTTCATGCATGAATCTCAAGACAGAGCCATTGCCACCGGGCACTCAACAGCCATTGAAGCCGCAACTATAGCCAGAGACGCAAATGCAGGATCTTTGATTATCGGCCATTTCTCCAACAGATACATGGATCTCAATCCCCTATTAGAAGAAGCACAAAGCGTATTTCCCAATACGCATCTCCCAAAAATGCTTCTTACACTTGACATCAAAGATCTAGTAAACGCCGGAGTTTAGTACAGCACAGCACACAAATCATAAACGATAAAGTCGGCTATCAAAACCGGAAGATTACATAGCCTTGCAAAGTCGTGTATTAATTCGAACTCGCATTCACTTCGCATAAAAAAAGATGACCCAAAAGGCCATCTTTCATTTGTTATGAGAATATTCTCAATATTTCAAGTTACTTATACCTGTTCTTTCAAAAACTCAGTCTGCACATCATGGCTCATTTGTTGGTAGCCAATCAGGTGTCTTTTAAACTTAGCTTTACCTTGAGTTATAGAGCGTAGAGAGGTAGAATACCCATACATTTCAGCCACCGGTATCTGTGCTTTGATTTGCGTATAATGCCCTGCCGTATCTATACCCATGATCATCGCTCTTCTATTCTGCAGATCCGTCATCACATCACCCATCACTTGGTCATCACACAATACCTCTAGATCGTACAAAGGTTCAAGGATTTTGGGACCCGCATTTTTGAAAGCTTCTGCAAAAGCAGCAGACGCGGCCAATTGAAACGCCATATCATTGCTATCCACAGGGTGCATTTTACCATCAAACACGCTCACTCTTATGTCTTGGCAATAAGAACCTGTCAATGGACCTTCTTCCATTTTTTGCATAATACCTTTTTTTATAGCACCTATAAATCGCGTATCTATGCTACCACCTACTATACACCATATAAAGTGCAGATGTCCGCCCCAGTCCAATTCTATCAGTTCCTCTTTTCTCACGTTCAAATCTTTTGGTAGCGGCGCATCTGGCTCGTATGGCTCCAGTCGCATGTGTATTTCACCAAACTGCCCGGCCCCGCCAGATTGTTTCTTGTGTCGGTACTGGGATTCTGCCTGTTTAGAAATCGTTTCTCTGAAAGCGATTTTTGGACGGCTGAGTTGCATATCTATATTGTACAACTTGTTGATTCTGTCGCGTATCACATCAAAGTGCATTTGCCCTTGTCCATGAATTATAGTCTGTTTCAGCTCTGGCGAGTATTCCAGTGTAAAGGTAGGATCCTCTTCTTGTATAGTGTGCAAAGCGTTGGTCAACTTCTCAAAATCTGCTTTAGACGGCGGCTCCACAGCCATTCTAGTCTTCATTTGCGGAAATTTGATCTTGCTTATTGCGTGGTCCACACCCTCAGCATTCAGCGTATTATTGGTATGAGACTCTTTCAATTTTATAGTAACGCCCAGATCTCCGGCCACCAATTCATCCACAGCCTCTCGGGTTTTACCGTTGGTTATAAAGAGTTTGTTGAATCTCTCAACCTCACCATTCATAGCATTCGTCAGCTCATCGCCGGTTTTCAAAACACCGCTATACACCTTGAAGTAGCTCAGCTCACCAATCTGGGGCTCATTCAGCGTTTTGTAGATAAATACAGTAGTAGGTAAACTCTTGTCGCATTTCAATTTCTCACCCCCTTGCAGAGATTTTGCCGGTCTATCTACCGGTGATGGGCATATATCTCTTATGAAGCCCATCAATCTTCCCGTACCCATATTTTTGGCAGAAGAGGTGCAAAATACAGGAAACACATCTTGTTTACCAATTGCCAATTGCAAGCCTCTTGTCAATTCCTCTTCACTCAACTCACCGGCTTCAAAATATTTCTCCATGAGTCCGTCTTCCTCTTCAGCAGCTATTTCCACCAGCTTATTGTGCAGTTCTTTTGCACGATCCAGAGCATCTGCCGGGATTTCTTGCTTCTCTGGTTTGCCACCCTTGTCGTCAAACACATACATAGTCATGCGCAGTGCGTCCACAATTTTGTGAAAACCTTCCTCAGCCTTGTAAGGAAATTGCACCTCAAGCACCTTGTTGCCAAAAGTGGATTTAATTTGTGACAGAGTCTTCTCAAAATCCGCCTTTTCATGGTCCATTTGGTTCACCACAAACACCGTAGGCGTGCCAAACTCCTCTATATAATCACGGTGAATCTCGTTTTCTACCTCCACGCCCTCTTTTCCGTTGATCACCATCACCGCCGTGTCAGCCACCTTGAGCCCGGAAATCGCTTCACCTATAAAATCGTCTAAGCCCGGAGTGTCTATGATGTTGATTTTCACATCATCCCACGCCACATGCATCAGAGTGCTAAAGATGCTGTGCTTCTTCTCCTTTTCAGCATCATGAAAGTCAGAAACCGTGTTCTCATCCTCTATTTTCCCAATCCTCGTTGTAGCACCGGACTCATACAGCATAGTTTCCACCAAAGATGTCTTGCCACTACCGGCGTGCCCCAGAAATACAACATTTCTTATTTTTTTAGTCTCAAATGACATAGCGTTACGTTTATAGATTATTAATTATTCAACAATAAAAGTATAAAAAATTGATCATCAACACCATAATTTTTTAGCCAATTTAAATCATAATTCCACCCCACATTTCCCCTGTTTTCCAAATACCGTAGCGCCTAGGTACACTTTCATATACAGAATATTATGGTTAACTTTGCCATCCACAGAAAATGGCCCGGTAGTTCAACTGGATAGAATATCAGATTTCGGCTCTGAGGGTTGAGGGTTCGAATCCTTCCCGGGTCACTTTTTTACGCATTTCCATCATTATTTCAGTGGTTCAATTCTTTGGGTCTTCCTTGTAAATAGCGCATAACTTCATCTATTATACCTCTTTTTTTTATTTGGGCGGCACCCTTTTATGGGCAATCAACGCCATACCGTCCATGTTTGCCATTATTCAATTGAAAACCGTTTCTATTTCAAACCATATACTCACCCATTGCCCATGAAAAGGGTCGGTGTACGGCTATTACTCCGCGGTTTTTTGGCTGCAAAATTGTGGCAAAAAAGTTATTCTGCATCCGCGCCATACCTTTTTTGCTCACATTTTGCCTTAGCCAAAAAACCTTGCGGGGTAGCCGCCTACCACCTGCCGCGCACACCGCATACCTCATAGCATTCCCCAATGTACGCTGTTCAATACAGGCATCAACACCTACCGCAGATTACAAGCAATACTATAGCAGAAATCTCTCTCCAAAAAATTTCCTCAAATTCCTACTTTCAAAAACCAGAATCTTCACCTTGCTGCCAAATTTTTGGTGAATTTCATTGATCAAAAAAAAATCCAATTTCATAAAGCTGGTGAAAATCCAAAACTTCCAAGGAGAAATTCTCAGCATCTTCAGAGCTTTGTTTTTATCAAACCATAATTCACTGTGTCTAAATTTTAGCTTTTTTTGGGACTTTTTTGTTTCATTGTATGGAGAATCACCTAATAAAAACATGATAACCATAGGTGTAATTTTATTATTATCATTCTATATAATAAAATGATTTTTAATTTGTTACAGAAAACTTTTTTGAATTTTGTCTAACTAGTGATTTCGGTATGGCATCAACTTTGCTTATTTCCTAGGATAAATTCAAAAATTTTAGGATATGAAAAATTTCTTTTTAACAGCCGTTGTAGCAGTGATGGGAATGTCGGCTGCGTTTGGTCAAGTGAGAATGGAGAATGTTGACATTGGCGTAAGAGCGGGTTATAACCATGCCTCTTTTTCCGGAACAGTACCGGCAGGATTTGACCTAGGTAGTCAAGCAGGTTTCCACGCAGGTCTTTTTGCAGAAATTCCTGTTTCACCACGTTTTTCTATACAGCCAGAGGCATTGTACTTCACGCAGGGTGGTAGCCTTTCAGGTGCTATGGATGGCGTATCCGGTGATGCAACTATCAAATCACAGTATTTTGCAATACCTGTATTGGCCAAGGTATATGTGATAGACGGTCTCAACGTTCAAGTAGGTCCACAGATTGGAATACTCATGGGTGCCAACTCAGAGTTGAACACTAGCGCGGCAGCTACTGTAGTGAATGATGATTTTCATAAAGACATGAACTCTTTTGACTTTGGTGGTGTTGTAGGCTTAGGATATAAATTTCCACAAGGTTTCAGTATCGATGCCAGATACCATCATGGATTTTCTGAGGTCATGAAAGAAACCAATTCATTGGGTCAATTCGTTGACAATGATTTCAAAAACCGTGTATTCTCTGTAGGAGTTGGTTACCAATTCTAATGGAGTGACAGAAAGTTAAAGTCCTTATATTATATATATATATCAATAGCCGCTGGCGCGAAGCGCCAGCGGCTATTTTTTTTTGTCCTCAAATCACTGAAGATACTTGAGGGAAAATGTTATTTCCTTAGTTCACTCCATAAATACCACAAATTTTGACGATAGTCAAAATGCGG
>JAUNRT010000088.1 GCA_030535475.1 Weeksellaceae bacterium
CCAAAACCCGGCAGATGCGGCTGTGGGCGAGCAAGATTGTAGCGGGCAGCGGGAATTAGCTCCTAAAAAAATACTAATAATTAATGCTGTAATGTGCTTTGTATCAATTGATCATGGCTGCTGCTACAGTCTCATGTGTGGACTCATCTACTAATATGATGCTGCCTGTGACGCGGTTGTCTCTGTACTCGTCATAGAATAGTGGTTTGGTGGTGCGCAGTACTACTCTGGCTATGTCATTCATATTGAGGGTTTTATCATCGGTATTGCGGTGGAGTGTGTTGACGTCTATTTTGTACAGGACTTCCTTGATCATTGCGCGGACCTCATTGGTGGTGTGCTTGAGGTAGAATTTGCTGCGTGGGTTTAGTGGCTTGTTGTTGAACCAGCAGAGCATGACGTCTATGTCTTGTCCTATGGTGGGCTGGTTGTTTTTCTTGATGATCATGTCTCCGCGGCTCACGTCTATGTCATCTGCCAAGGTGAGTGTGACTGACATGGGCGGATAGGCTTCTTCCAGCTCGCCATCAAAGCTATGTATGCTCTGGATGGTGCTGTCAAAGCCTGATGGCAGGACTATGACTTGGTCTCCTTTGCGCACGATGCCGGATGCTACGCGGCCTGCATAGCCCCGAAAGTCATGGTGCTCTTGGGTGTGCGGACGTATGACGGTCTGCACGGGGAAGCGCATGTCTATGAGGTTGTGGTCACTGGAGATGTGTATGTTTTCTAAGGTGCTGAGCAGTGTGCGGCCTTCATACCACGGCATGTTTTGGGATTTCTCTACTACGTTGTCTCCATGTAGTGCCGAAATGGGGACGAAACGTACGTCTCTGATGGTCATTTTGGAGCTGAAATCTTGGTATTGCTCCACTACTTGATCAAAGATGGTCTGGTCATACTCTACGAGGTCCATCTTGTTGATGCAGATGATGAGATGGGGTATTTGCAGAAGTGATGCTATGAATGAGTGCCTCTTGGTCTGCTCTATAACGCCTTTTCTGGCATCTATAAGTATGAGTGCGAGGTTGGCGGTAGAGGCGCCGGTGACCATGTTGCGGGTGTACTGTATATGACCGGGTGAATCGGCAATGATGAATTTGCGCTTGGGTGTGGAGAAGTATCTGTAGGCTACGTCTATGGTGATGCCTTGCTCACGCTCGTCTCTGAGACCATCTGTGAGCAGGGAAAGATCTAGCTGCTCATTGCCGCGTCTTTTGGAGGTTTGCTCCATGGCGCTGAGTTGATCTTGAAATATGGATTTGGAGTCATAGAGTAGTCTGCCAATGAGTGTGCTCTTGCCATCATCTACGCTACCGGCGGTGGTGAAGCGGAGTAGTTCTCTGTTTTTGTTGTCCATGGTCTAAAAGTATCCTTCTTTTTTACGGTCTTCCATTGATGTTTCTGATCGTTTGTCATCTGCACGGTTGCCTCTTTCTGTGCTGCGCAAGGCAGCTACTTCTGCCACGATTTTCTCCAAGGTGTCTGCGTCTGATTCTATGCCGCCGGTGATGGTGATGTCACCCAAGGTGCGGAAGCGTATTTTTTTGGTGAGAAATTGGTCGCCTTCTTTGGTGGGGAGGTGCTCAGAACGCGGTATCCAAGAGTCATTGCGCCATACTACTTCACGCTCATGCGCGTAGTAGAGTGAGGGGAGGGAAATGTTCTCTTCTAGGATATAGTTCCAGATATCCATTTCTGTCCAATTGGAAATGGGAAATACTCTGAAATGCTCGCCGTGATTTTTGCGCCCGTTGAAGAGATTCCAGAGTTCAGGTCGTTGGTTTTTGGGATCCCATTGTCCAAAATCATCACGGTGTGAGAAAAATCTTTCCTTGGCACGTGCTTTTTCTTCATCTCTTCTGGCGCCGCCCATGCAGGCGTCAAACTGATGCTCTTCAATGGTGTCTAGTAATGTGGTGGTCTGCAAAAGGTTGCGGCTGGCATGAAGGCCTTTTTCTTCTTGTACTCTACCTTGGTCTATGCTCTGCTGTACGCTGCCGATGATGAGCTCTACTCCTAATTCTTTTACCAATTGATCTCTGTATGCTATGGTTTCCGGAAAATTGTGCCCGGTGTCTATATGCACCAATGGAAAGGGTATAGCAGCGGGTGAAAAGGCTTTGCGTGCCAGGTGTGTGAGCACGATGGAGTCTTTGCCTCCACTGAAAAGTATTGCAGGACGCTGAAACTGTGCATATACTTCACGTATGACGTATATGGATTCGGATTCTAGTTCTTTGAGATAGGATAAACGGTATGACATTTCAGCTTTTTCTGATTTTGTGGGTAGAATGTAGGTAGTCTAATGTTTGCTGCACACATTGCTGTACGCTAAATAGATGTGAGTGCAAGGTGATATCTGGCTTTTGATGGGCTTCAAAAGGTGCATCAATGCCTGTGAAATTTTTGATTTCTCCTTTTCTGGCTTTTGCATACAATCCTTTTACATCTCTTTTTTCACACACTTCTAATGGGCAATTTACGAAAATATGTACAATATCTTCAGCAGGGATGATGCTATTGATCTGATTTCTGTTTTCTTCTGTTGGCGTGATGAAAGAAGCGAGAACTACTATGCCGGCATCTGCAAAGAGCTTGGCTATTTCTGCAATGCGTCTGAGGTTTTCTGTGCGGTCTTCTGTGCTGAATCCCAAATCGCGATTGATACCCAATCGTATGTTGTCTCCGTCTAAGCTATAGGTATGCATTTGCTGCAAATGTAATTGTTGTTCCAAAGCAGAGGCTATGGTGGATTTGCCGGAACCGCTGAGCCCGGAAAACCAAATTACTAAACCCTTGTGATTGTTGAGTGCTTCACGTTGCGCTCTTGTAACCTGGAATTTGTGTGGTGTGAGGTTGTCCATTGCTGCCATACTGCTAAATGATTTGAAACTTAAAGATTAACCAACCCAAGGCTAAAAGGCTGTAAACAAGCGTCATGGGTAAACCTATCCTCACAAAATCCATAAATTTATACCCTCCAGGACCGTATATCATGAGATTGGTTTGATAGCCAAATGGCGTAATGAAACTGCAACTTGCACCAAAAGCGAGTGCTAGAAATAGCGCATTTGGGTCGAAGGTGACTGTTTTTGCTATTTCAAAAACTACTGGATATACGATGCTGAGTGCTGCCGTGTTGGTGACAAATTGCGTGAACAATACGGCAAGGAAGAATACGCCTAGCAAGGTGCCTAGGTTGCCATAGATACTGAAAATCTGCATGGCGCCATCTGCTACCCACTTTGCACCGCCCGTGGCAATAAACATTTGCCCAATGGCCAATGCCGAACCAAGAATGAGGAATAGATTGAGGTTGAATTCTTTTTTGAGGTCGTTGGAAGAGAATAATCCAAAACCTAAAAAGGCACCCAATATGGCAATAAGCGACACAAAGAATGGAAGAATATCCAAGAAATATAAGGCTAGAAATACTATGGATACTACTGCCAAGACTTTTGCCTGGATGCTTGTGGTTTTCTTCACATGGTCTTTGATGCCTATGCTATAAAGGTCATTGTCTTGCGATACATTTTGCTCAAACCGGCTGCCTGCGGTGAGCATGAGAATGTCACCGGCCATCAATCGGATTTCGCCCAGTTTTCCGCGCAGTCTTTCGCCTTTTCTGTGCAATGCCACTACTGCGGCGTCATAGACTTGACGGAAATTTGATTCCTTGAGTGTTTTGCCTACCAAATTGCTGTTGTAGGGAATCATGGCCTCTACAATGTTTATATCAGCATCAAACTGGTATTGGTCTGTTTTGCTAAAAGCCAAGCCGCCATCTTCCTTTATGATTTCAAAAATATCTTTGGTGTCGCCGGCAAAAAAGAGTCTGTCGCCGGCAAAGATTTTCTGGTCCGGACTTACAGCTGAAATGATTTTTTCGCCTCTAAGTATTTCTGCTAAATACACGCTCTGTAAGTTGCGCAAACCTGCTTGCTGAATAGTTTGTCCATGAAAGGGTGACTGCGCTGCTACTTGCACTTCTACAAGATATTCTTTGAGGTTTTCTTGTACTTGCTGTAAAGGATTTTCACGCTGTGGCAAGATGAATACACCCAAGGTACTCAATAATAACATTCCGCCTATACTCACCAACAGCCCTGGAATAATGAAGTCTCTGAATGTGAGCATCTGCATGCCACTGGATTCTATAAAACCATTGAGCACTAGATTGGTGCTGGTACCAATTACAGTAATCATACCTCCTGTAAGGGCAGCATAAGATAGTGGGATGAGCAGTTTAGAGGGTGCTACATTCATTCTCTTGCTCCAACGTAAGACGTATGGCAACATTAAGGCTACAATGGGTGTATTGTTCACAAAAGCTGAAACCCCGGAAACCATCGCTGTAAGTTGGGCTACAAAGATGTTTGGGTTTTGCTTTTTGGTGAAGAAGTGGTCTAATTTCTTGAGAATATTAAAATTCTTGTTGATGGCAGCTGTAATCCACACCAAAATAAAAATGGTGATAATAGATTCGTTAGAGAAAGATTGTAAAAGCACGGAAGGTGTCATGATGCCTGTCAACAACAATAGGAAAACACTGCCTACAAATAAGATATGCGGTTTGATTCTATCAAAAATCAAGCTGATGACCAACAGAGCGATCAAAGTAATGACAAACCATTTCTGCCACTCCGGAGCCATACTTTATTAGCTTTTAATCTTCTGTAAAATGAACCAAGGATTGAGCAGATTTTCCTTATTGTACTCCAAAGTTTGTCCCTTTTTCACATCTATGATTTCGCAATAGGCAGCCTGCGCAATGGCATGGCCAGCTGCAACATCCCACTCCATGGTTGGTGCAAATCGCGGATATATGTTGGCGGAGCCTTCTACTACTTTACAAATCTTCAGTGAACTGCCCGCACTGAGCATGGTGATTTTCTTATCCGGATATAGTGATTTCTGACCCTCCACAAAATCTGCTGTTTCTGCAGACATATGCGATCGGCTTACGAGCATTACCCATTCACCATCGTTTGTTTCTTCTTGAGGCAAAACATCAGATTTTTCTACACTCCAATCCTCAATGGCATACACATCTGATTGGCGATATGCTTTACCCTCAAGGGTGTAGTAAAGTTTGCGCAAGGCCGGTGCATAAATTACACCTTCTTTTGGATTGCCGTTTTCTATAAAAGCGATATTTACAGTAAATTCATCATTTTTCTTGATGAATTCTTTTGTCCCATCTAGAGGGTCTACCATCCACAATTGCTGCCAATCTCTACGCTGGGCATAGGGAATTTGCGCGTTTTCTTCACTGATGATAGGAAAATCTGTTTTGCTGAGATAAGACATAATAATCTCATTGGCCAAACGATCTGCTTTGGTAAGTGGAGATTGGTCTTGCTTATACTCTACTCCAAAAGGAGTGTCATACACGAACATTATTGCCTTCCCAGCTTCTATGGCTGCTCGAATGGCAATCTCTTCTCTGTGCATAAAATTTGTTTTCTATTCCTACTTGTGCAGATAATTTTCGTCCATTTCAAAGCTCTCCATGAACTTGGTTGTGTAGTTACCCGCTATGAAGTCCGGATGGTCCATCAATTGACGATGAAAAGGAACGGTGGTTTTCACACCTTCTATATAAAATTCATCCAATGCACGGCTCATTTTGGCAATAGCCTCCTCTCGTGTTTGTGCAGTAACAATCAACTTTGCCACCATGCTGTCATAGTTTGGTGGAATCTGGTAGCCGGCATATATGTGTGTATCTACACGTACACCATGCCCTCCGGGAATATTGAGGTGAACTATTTTACCGGGTGCAGGTCTGAAGCCATTGTAAGGATCCTCTGCATTGATGCGGCACTCTATGCTATGCAATTTCGGATAGTAGTTCTTGCCACTGATAGGAATGCCTGCTGCCAATTTGATTTGCTCTCTGATGAGATCATAATCTACTACTTGCTCTGTAATGGGATGCTCTACCTGAATACGAGTGTTCATCTCCATGAAATAGAAATTGCGGTCCTTGTCCACCAAAAATTCTACAGTACCTACACCTTCATATCCAATGTATTCTGCTGCTTTTACAGCGGCAGCTCCCATTTTTTCACGCAATTCATCTGTCATGAACGGTGAAGGTGTTTCTTCTGTGAGCTTTTGATGGCGACGCTGTATAGAGCAATCTCTTTCGCTCAAGTGGCAAGCTTTGCCGTATTGATCACCGGCAATCTGAATTTCTATATGTCGTGGCTCTTCTATGAGTTTTTCCATGTACATGCCTCCGTTGCCAAAAGCAGCTAAAGCTTCTTGCACAGCAGACTCATAGGCTTTTTCCAACTCTTCTGCTTTCCAGATGGCACGCATTCCTTTTCCGCCACCACCTGCAGTAGCTTTCAGCATCACAGGATAACCAATTTTATCTGCAACTTTTTTGGCTGCTTCAAGCGACTCAAGTATACCTTCAGAACCCGGTACCACCGGCACACCGGCTTCTATCATAGTAGATTTGGCAGTAGCCTTATCTCCCATTTTATCTATATGTTCCGGCAATGCTCCTATGAATTTAAATCCATGCTTAGCACAAACTTTAGAAAAATGTGAATTTTCTGAAAGGAAACCATAGCCGGGATGTATAGCGTCTGCATTGGTGATTTCTGCAGCAGCTATGATATTAGCAATATTTAGGTATGAATCTTTGGAATTTGCAGGACCTATGCACACTGCTTCATCTGCAAAACGCACCGGAAGACTGGCTGCGTCTGCTGTAGAATATACTGCCACCGTTTTTATACCCATTTCACGGGCGGTGCGTATGATACGCATAGCGATTTCGCCACGGTTGGCAATTAATATCTTATTGAACATTCAGTAATAAATTAAAAGTCTCTTATGAAGGATCTACCAAGAACAGCGGCTGATCATACTCTACCGGTGTGGCATCATCTACCAACACTTTCACCACTTTACCGCTCACCTCAGATTCTATTTCGTTAAAGAGCTTCATGGCTTCTATGATGCAGACTACGTCACCTTTTTTCACCTCATCTCCTACGTTTACAAACACTGGCTTGTCCGGGCCCGGCTTGCGATAGAAAGTACCTATCATTGGAGATTTCACTGCCACATATTTACTGTCATCACCAGAAGTGTCTGTATCTGTAGTTGGTGCTTGAGGTGCCGATGCTGCTGCCGGCTCTGACGGTGCAGATGGCATAGCAGGAGCTTGCGTAAACATTGGAGTTTGATAACTGGCAACTGTATTGCCACTTGCAACATTTTTCACAACCAGTGAAAATTCTTCTGTATCAATTTCTACCTCAGCCACATCAGTTTTAGAAATGAAACGAATCAAATTCTGTAATTCCTTTAAATCCATAAAAGTTAACTTTAACGGTCAAATGTAATAAAAAAAGTTGTATCCTTTAACAAGAATACAACTTTTACAGATTTTTTACCGAAACGGGATTTTTATTAATCCTCAGTCTCCTCTTCTTCTTTCACCAAAACTACGCGACCGCGGTAGTACAATTTCCCTTCGTGCCAGTGTGCACGGTGTCTTAGGTGCATTTCACCTGTTGTAGGGTCTGTGGTGAGTGTAGGCGCAGTGGCTTTGTAGTGCGTACGTCTTTTATCTCTTCTTGTTGATGACTGTCGTCTTTTAGGATGTGCCATGGTATGTTTTTTCTTTTTTTATAACAATTTTTTCAGATTATCCCATCTCGGGTCATTGGTTTTATTGGGGTCGTCATCGCTCTTATCATCTTCAAATTTAGGAGCGTACTTGTCCAAAATGTCTTGTGCTTCTTTTGCTTGCTCTTCATCAAGATCCGGGTGCACTCTTTTTTGTGGAATGCTGAGCATGATAAGTTCATAAATGAGTTGTGCTACATTGATTTTGTAGTCTTGTTGCGGTATCACCCACACCTCATCATCACTATCATCAAAGGTTTCCCCAAATTTCACTTTCAAATCAAATCGGTTTTTGATTTTTTCAGTGAATGGTTCATTGGTCACATCACACACAAGACCTACAGTACCTTTGGAAGTGAAGTGAAAATCCATGAAGGTATTCTTCTTATCCAATTCTACTCGCACGTCAACTTGCGGATTCTCAAAATCTTGCTCAATTTCAAACATGTCAAAGAATGATTGATCAATATGAAAATCAAATTCATGTTGACCCACTTTGAGGCTGCTAAAAACAATATCGTATGTACGTAACTTTTCCATCTTAAAATAGGACGGCAAATTTATAGCTTTTTATTGAATTGACCAAAAACTATTCTCAAGACTCATGTTCCTTCTGCCCTATCTTCAAAGGAGATAGAGAAAGTTCTCTATACTCTTCTCGTGTGAGATGCAGTTCTACAGCACACAACAAAGCCTCTACCATAGAGGTTTCATCTGCTATATTTTGACCTGCAATATCAAATCCGGTTCCATGATCCGGACTTGTGCGCACATATTCCAAACCTGCCGTGAAGTTCACACCCTCCCACATTGCCATGGTTTTGAAGGGTATAAGCACTTGGTCATGATACATACCAAGCACAGCATCAAATTTCTGCAAATTAGAAGGTTGGAAAAAGCTGTCTGCGGCATATGGGCCGTAAATCAAATCACCATGTGTCCACATCTCTGCAATCAATGGTATGATGATATCATTTTCTTCTTTTCCTAGCAATCCATTATCACCCGAATGTGGATTCAAACCCAAAACAGCAATTTTTGGACGCCTTACTCCAAAGTCTTGTTCCAAACTCTTCTTGAGTTGCAACAGTTTAGATTTTATTCTTTCTCTTGAGATCAGTGCCGGCACCTCATGTAGTGGCACATGTGAGGTAACCATAGATACTCTCAACAATTCATGCACCAGCATCATCAGAGATTTGCCCTGCCACTTACTCTCCAAATATTCTGTATGTCCTGGAAAATTGAATTTCTCTGACTGTATAGTATATTTATTGATCGGTGCTGTGACCAAGGCTTGCGCAAAACCTTCCTTTATCAATCCTACAGCAGTCTCCAATGATTGAAAAGCTAAGGCTCCTGCTCGGCTATCCGCTTCCCCAAACCGTACTTGAAAATCTACCACTTCCGGAAAGTAAATATTGATGCGATGCGCCTGAAATTTACCCGCCTGCGCAGCTATATTTACAGCTAATTTACTCTCAAAATGCTGATTGTAAAAATCCCAGAGTTTCTTTGGCATCACCACTACAGGCGTACACCTTTCCAAAACATCACGTCTTTTCAGTGTTTTGAGTATGATTTCCGGGCCTATCCCATTTGGGTCGCCCATAGATATAGCTATTACTGGTTTGTGTGCAGATTTACTAGACATATATAAGTATCAGCTGCAAAGGTACAGAATTAGATTTTTGACCCAAAAGCCTCCATCCTACCTATTCTGTTAATGCTATAAAGCCCTGTTGCACCTCATCTATTCTACACTCAAGTATTATATATCTTCGGTGTTACGAAATACTGAGCGCCTTAAATTCAAACCGCAAAATTCTGCGCTCACACAAACTCACAACAGGCTACTCTGTGCTCAACTCACAGTCAAACACCTGCTCAAAGTGCGCTTTGACTTTAGCCTTCACCTCTTCCATATCCACATCTCTGTCCAGCTCACGCTGTAGTGAAGTCACCTGTTTATCTTTAATGCCGCAAGGTATTATATACTCAAAATAGCGCAAATCTGTATTCACATTCAGCGCAAAACCATGCATAGAAACCCAATGAGAAGCCTTCACGCCCATAGCGCAAATTTTTCGTGCAAAAGGAGTACCCGTGTCTAGCCACACACCAGTTTCACCGTGGCTGCGCTGTCCGCGTAGTCCATACTCTTCCAGTACGTTGATGATCACCTCTTCCAAGGAGCGCAGATACCAATTGATGTCACGGCGAAAGTTCTCTAAATCCAAAATAGGGTAGCCCACTAGCTGTCCCGGGCCATGATATGTAATGTCGCCACCTCGATTGGTTTTCACATAAGTAGCCTCTATAGACTGCAATTGTGCGGCATTGGCCAGCAAATTGCTCTCATCACCGCTCTTTCCCAGCGTGTACACGTGCGGATGCTCCAAAAACCACAAATGGTTGGGCGTCACAAGCTCAGAGCTGTGCGGAAAATCTTCGGGAGGACCTTGCTCATCTATCAACCTTTCTAGTCGTCTGCGCGTGAGCTTCAAGTCAACGATTTCCTGGAGTGCCTTTTCCTGCTCATCCCAAGTATTTTGGTAATCCAAGCCTTGCCCCAAATCACGGAAATTTACAGACTTGTTCTGCGGTATGTTCAATATCATTGCATCTACTTCTTCTGCAAAAATACTTCATCCTCCGGATATGTGCCATCCGCATTCAGCACCATCAGATTTTTTGCGTCAGAATATGCAAGGTGTGTCACCGGCATAGGTTCAGCTTCATTTTCCAGCTCTATTTGCGACCCATCTCCGGCCTTGTAGTACTTGCCCTTGTATTTCTTGCCATCTGCCTGCAGCTCATAAGACTCCTTTTGCAGCGTGAGTTGCACATCTTTTCCTTGCACCATGCCACCATATTTACCTCTGAAATCCATCTGATCTATGTGTGACATAGCCGTAGATTCATAGCTCTGTATTTGCTCTTCTGTAAGGTTGTCTGGGTTATCTTCTTTAGTTTCGCAGGCTACTAGCACCGCCAATAGCGCCGCCATACATATCAATTTCTTCATCTTTTTCCCATTACAAAATTCTATAACGCACAAAACCCCTGCTTGGTATGTAGCTTCACAGCTAATTTGCGATGTAAATTTTTGAACTTGAAGAATATTTTTTAGGAGCTATTTCCCGCTGCCCGCTGCAATCTTGCTCACCCACAGCCGCATCTGCCGTGTTTTGGGCACGTCCGCTACCGCTCCAGTACCCAAAACCCTGGCAGCTGCCTTGGCTGCGGGTTTTGCAAGGATTTCCGCTCGCATCGGGGCTAGGCCATACAGCGCAAGGCCAGGAAACATGCTGTTGGCCAATAGATTTTAATATGAGGTTATAAGACAGTATATTATGGTAAAAAAGCCTTGAGCAAAACACTATTATAAATCTTTGTTTACATGCTTAGCTTCAACCGCGAAGATTTCATTGTTATTAAAAAAAAAAAATGACCTATTAAAACCTCATTTTCAATACATTTCACAAAAATTTCCGAACCAAAATCTCTAAACAAAATTGTGGAAGATTATGCTGCAATTGTAA
>JAUNRT010000089.1 GCA_030535475.1 Weeksellaceae bacterium
TTACAACTAATTACTAATAGAGGGAAACTTGCATTTATAACTTGAATCCACCTATGAATAATAATTATGACCAAAATCACTAGAGCCCTGTGTATTAATAACTTGGTACGTGTTTTGAAAAGGATTTTCTGAGAAAATTGATTTTGATTTTCTTGTTTTTGGACGGCTGTTTTTTTCAAAGTTTGAAAAAATGATTAAATTTGCCGATTGTTAAGAAAAGTCTAATTAGGTGAACACTGGAACATATAATAATGTATTGGAATTGATTGGGAATACTCCAATGGTAAAACTCAATCAAATCGTGAAAGACATACCGGGTTCTATTTATGCAAAAATCGAATCTTATAACCCTGGGCATTCTACCAAAGACAGAATAGCTCTTCACATCATAGAGCAGGCAGAAAAAGAAGGTGTTTTGAAGCCTGGAGCTACTATTGTGGAGACAACATCTGGAAATACTGGTTTTAGTGTTGCTATGGTGAGCATCATCAAAGGCTACAAATGTGTTTTAGCCGTAAGTGATAAGACCAAAGCCGAAAAAATTGCATACCTCAAAGCATTAGGTGCTAAAGTCTATGTCTGCCCTGCCAATGTGCCCGCTGATGATCCTAGATCTTATTATGAAGTTGCTAAGAGAATTCACCAAGAAACTCCTAATTCTATCTACATCAATCAATATTTCAACACCAAAAATATTGATGCCCATTACCTGACCACCGGTCCCGAAATTTGGAAACAAACAGAAGGCAAAATCACTCACCTTATAGCATGCTCGGGAACAGGAGGTACAATTTCAGGCTCAGCCAAGTTTCTCAAAGAGCAAAACCCAAACATCCAAATTATTGGAGTAGATGCGTATGGCTCAATCTTGAAGAAATATCATGAAACGGGTGAATTTGATTCCTCTGAAATCTATCCGTACCGCATTGAAGGGCTTGGTAAAAATCTAGTACCTGCGGCTACAGACTTCCAAATCATAGACAGATTTGTGAAAGTGACAGATGAGGATTCTGCTTACGCTACGCGTGAGATAGCACTCAAAGAAGGCCTCATGGTAGGCTACACCAGCGGCGCCGCAATCATGGCGCTACGCCAGGTTGCGCATGAGCTACCACAAGACGCAGTAGTAGTTGTTGTATTCCCGGATCACGGTTCACGTTATATTACCAAAATATTTAGCGACGAATGGATGGCAGAGCAGGGATTTAATCGCAGCAAGCTCAACGGGCTAGAGTCCCGTGCCACCGTACACCACATTGCCAAATAATCCGCACCAATAACCCATAGTAGTATGAAATATGCAGTTGTCACCGGTGTATCTTCCGGTATTGGAAAAGCTACTGCAATCCTTCTGCTACAAAATGGCTACACCGTATTTGGGTCTGTGCGCAAAGAACAAGACGCAGAAAGCCTGCGCCGAGAATATCCGGAAACCTTTCACACACTCATTTTTGACACTACAGATTATCCCGCAGTTGATCAAGCTATAGCTAGTGTAGAAAAAGTGGTAGGCGAACATGGACTCGACTTGTTGGTGAACAATGCAGGTATTGCTAAATACGGGCCCATGCAACACGTCTCCATAGACATGATGCGTGAGCAGTTTGAGGTAAATGTACACTCTGTAGTGTATTTCACCCAAAAATGCATGCACATGCTAGGAGCCTACAGAGGCGCACAACACCATGGCCGAATCATAACCATAAGTTCTACAGCCGGTGTCATGACTAGACCACTTCTTGGGTCATATTCTGGCAGCAAGCATGCCATAGAAGCCATTTTTGATGCGTGGCGTAGAGAAATGATGGTATATGGAATTCCGGTAATTCTTATACAACCAGGACCCATAAAGACAGAAATCTGGCATAAAGCCAAAAAGGCAGAAAACCCATTCATGGATACAGACTACGGCAAAGCCTTTGACAGTCTCAATAGTGAGATAGAGAAGATAGAAGATGTAGCCCTGGATGTGAGCGCTGTCACCAAAGCCGTGTGGCATGCTGCAACCAACAAAAATCCAAAAACCAGATATATTGTTGCTCCCAAAAAAGCACAATTTCTATTAGCCATGTACGTTTTGCCAGACAAAACCTTGGATAAAATATTTTTCAAACAAATCAAAAAACTTTTTTAGTACACATGGATATTTTTCAAAGAATCAAAGAAAATCCTGGACCCTTGGGTCAATTTGCAGACTATGGAGAGGGCTATTTGGTATTCCCAAAACTAGAAGGTCCTATAGGTCCACGCATGATTTTTCAGGGCAAAGAAGTGGTTTTCTGGAGTGCCAATGACTATTTGGGGCTGTGCAACCATCCGGAAGTGTTGGAGGCTGATGCCGCTGCAGCAGCAGAGTATGGCCTGTTTTATCCAATGGGTGCACGTGCCATGTCTGGAGAGACAGAAAAACACCAGCAACTAGAGCGTGAGTTGGCAGAGTTTACCAGCAAGGAAGCGGCCTATTTGCTCAATTTTGGCTACCAAGGCATGGTGTCTATCATAGACGCACTGGTGTCCAAAAATGATGTGATAGTATATGACATAGATTCGCATGCTTGTATAGTTGATGGCGTACGCTTACACCACGGCAAGCGTTTCACCTACCAGCACAATGATATAGAGAGTGCAGAGAAAATGCTACAACGCGCCACTCGCATAGCCAATGAAACCGGGGGCGGAATTCTCCTCATTACAGAAGGTGTTTTTGGAATGCGCGGTCAGCAAGGTATTCTCAAAGAAATAGCGGCTCTCAAGAAAAAGTATGACTTCCGATTACTTGTAGATGATGCACATGGATTCGGTACGCTAGGCACTACGGGTGCAGGAGCAGGCGAGGAGCAGGGCTGCCAGGATGAGATAGATGTCTATTTCTCCACATTTGCCAAATCTATGGCAGGTTTCGGTGCCTTTGTGTCTGCAGATAAGCACGTTATCAAATATCTCAAATACAATATGCGTTCGCAGATTTTTGCCAAGTCACTGACCATGCCTATGGTAATAGGCGGTTTGAAAAGATTGGAACTCCTAAGAACACGCCCGGAAATCAAGCAAAAACTGTGGGACAACGTAAATAAATTGCAAAACGGACTTCGCAGCCGAGGCTTCAATTTGGGTGATACAAACACCTGTGTTACGCCTGTATTTTTGCAAGGCTCGCCAGTAGAAGCGGGCGTTATGGTGCGTGATTTGCGCGAAAACTACGGCGTTTTCACCTCAATTGTTACCTATCCCGTGATACCAAAAGGTATGATCTTGCTCAGACTCATCCCTACAGCTTCGCATACAGATGAAGAGATAGACATCACTCTTGCGGCATTCGAAGGCATAAAAGAAAAGCTAGACAGCGGAGTCTATGCCAAGCAAGCAGAAGAAATGGATGTGGACTATAAAAAGTACTAGACCACAAAACACATAATTTTAGAAAAATCTCAATTAGCTGTTCTCTAGTAGAATGGCTAATTTTTTTATTTTTATTTTTATTTTTATTTGGGAGGCTCATACCCAGAAAATAGCTTGCTCAGCCAGCCATTTTCTGTGTATGACCGCGCCATTGCGCTAAATCTTGTTCGGCAACACCTACTCCACATCTCTGTGGCAGCACACTCTCCCGGATTAGCCGGGACCCGGTACTGCCACAGAGTGTGTCGTAGAGGTTTTGCCCACACAAGGATACCGCGCATGTCGCTGCCTCGGCGCCGTGTATGGGCAGGAGGGCTTTAGTGAAATTTATCGGTTTCCTGCCCATACACGGCTTGGGCCGCCGCAGGCGGCCAAATTCAAAAAGTTTTTTAGCATTTTATCGCAAAAATGTTTGCTAAATCACATTAGATTCTCTTTTCCGAGATTTCTCTGCAAACAATAGAATTGTTGTGATTGGTAGAAAATAGAAATTGCTAATTCATACAATATCGATCCCTTAAGCTTATTTATAAAATTCTAAAGCCCAGAAATATTTTTATAAGCCATGTAAATGCCTTGTCTGAATCATGCTGGCGATCGGAACTTATTAACATTTAGCAATCTGCTTGGTGCTTGATTCACGCTTTTTGAATGGAATTATTGCTTGCAAACTTCTACAAGAAAGATTTTTCTACCGCATTTGACCCCTTGGTTTACCGGTAGGCAAACGCGTCAGGGCGCAGGCGAAAAGCGCGCAAAGCCGGAAGCGCTGAGGGAAGCGGCAGAGAGAGGTTGCGCCCCTGAGGGCAAAAACTCTCTATGCCGACTGACCTCCGCTGACGGCTGCGTACTTGTAGCCGGAGACCGACCTCACGGGATTTTTGGTGGGCTTTGCCCACCAAAAATCCCGTGAGGGGACGCCCAAAAAATAAAAAAATAAACACTGCTATATGTGATTCGCTACTTGCCATACCACGAAGGGAAAAACGGCAAATTTTTTCTATTTTTAGCGAATAATTGAATGGTATGAACTTTATTTTGGTTTTGAGGCAGTGGATGAGTCTGCTGGCGCTGGGTGCTTTGGTTTTTGTGCATGCGCAGCTAAACACGGCTGTTATAGACAGTTTACTGGTGCGCACAACTGATGCATTTGATGTGCCTGGGATGTCTGTAGGGATTTTGCATAAGGGGCAAATTGTTTACTCACGTGCGCATGGTGTGCGGTCGCTGGAAAATTCATTGCCCATGGAGCCGGAAACGCTGGTGGGAGTGGCTTCTAATTCTAAGGCTTTTACGTGTTTTGCGCTGGCTATGCTGGTAGATGAAGGTAAGCTGAATTGGGAAGATAAGGTGAAAAAGTATATACCTGAGTTTCAACTACATGACCCGTATGTGACACAGGAATTTACGGTGCGCGATTTGGTGACGCATAGAAGTGGTCTGACAATGGGTGCCGGTGATTTGATGTTTTTCCCGGATGGTGGCGATTTTACGGTGCAGGATGTGATTGCCGGATTGCGCTATTTGCAACCGGAAAGCTCTTTCCGCAGCAAGTTTGGGTATAATAACAATCTGTATATTGTAGCCGGTGAGGTGATACGCAGGGTGAGCGGACTTACTTGGGAAACTTTTATAGAACAACGTATTTTGCAGCCTGTTGGCATGTTCAATTCACGGGCTTCTTATAAGCGCGTCACAGACCGTAGCAATATCATAGATGCACATGCTCCTGTGAATGGTGTGGTGGAGATGTTACCGCATGATTGGAGTGAACTGGCTAATCCGGCGGGTGGCATTATGAGCAATATACCGGATATGCTCACTTGGGCAAGATTTCTCATGAATAAAGGCAAAACGGCCAGTGGGCTGCAACTGATCAGTGAAAAAGAACTGCATACACTTTGGCAGCTCCAAACGCCAATTCCCGTACCTGCGAATCACCCTTATGATAGCAAATTTTATGGTTATAGCCATGGCTGGTTTGTGAGTGATGTGAAAGGCTACCGTGAGATTTCACACACGGGTGGTCTACTGGGCACGGTGACGCAGTTTACCCTGATTCCGGAGCTGGAATTGGCTATTGTGGTACTCACCAATCAACAATCCGGGTCTGCATTTCGCACGATTACCAATACTGTGAAGGATCAGTTTTTGGGTATAGAAGGCCGTGATTGGTTGCAGCAATCTCAGGAAAGATGGCAGAGTTTTGAGGAGCGCACCAATGCTCAAAAACTTGCCGTGGAAAAGGTGTTGCGCTCTGACCGCACAGACCCTGATCTGCCGGCCGCCAATATTGTGGGTGTTTATGAGGATCCATGGTTTGGCAAGGTGGAAATCTCTGCAGATCGATTGACGAAGCGCTTTAAATCGCTGAGATCACCGGCATTGAGCGGAACGGTGCAGTACTACAAGTATCACACTTATGTAGTGCGTTGGGACAACAGGAGTTTTGATGCAGATGCGTTTATGATCTTTGATGTAGATGAAAAAGGTGTTGTGCAAGGTATGCGCATGAAACCAATTTCAGACATCACAGATTTCAGCTTTGATTTTGTGGATTTGAATTTCACAAAAGTGGAAGCTGAAAAGGCAGACTGATCTGAATGAGAATATATTTAAAAACCCTATACTCTGTGCAACTGACAATTTTTGGCAGATTTCACATGGCCATGATAGGTGCTGCGATAGGTGTGTAGGTTTTCCGGAAATATGCCTAGCCATACGCGACGTATGCGTGTGACACGTGTGTTGAGCATTCCCATTTCCGGGTGAAAACGCGTTTCACGTTTGGTTTTTCTTTGAATTCCGGATACAGGTATTTTCTGTAATAGTTTCATTTTTATAGTTTTTATCTGTAATTAGTTGATAATTATGCCGCAGAAACTATTCCTAGTCTTGGTGGGTATGATTGTTTTTTCTGATATGCGTAGTTTTGCAATAAATTTTTTCTATACCAATGAGTTGTGAATTTGTGAACTATGTGGAGTAACGTAAATCTTCGACTCCATTTCATAGTTCTATTATGGGGTTTTTCCGGGGTTCTAGGTAAGTTGATTTCTATAGAAGCCGTTCCTCTGGTTTTTTGGCGCACATTGATAGCGGTGATAGCTATCTATGTGATGGTTCGTGCAGCAGGGATTTCGCTTCAGGTGAGCCGCAGACTACTTTTACAGTTTTTGGGAGTAGGGGTAATTATAGCCGTGCATTGGTATTTGTTTTTTGGCGCTATAAAGGTGTCAAATGTTTCTGTAGCGCTGAGCACCATGGCTACTGGCGCTTTTTTCAGCGCATTGCTAGAGCCATTGTTTTTCAAGACAAAACTGAAGCCGTATGAGCTTTTGCTGGCTTTGCTGGTGATGGCTTGCCTATGGTTGATTTTTCAAGCGAGCCCAGAATATTGGCTTGGTATATTGATGGGTGTTGGCTGTAGTTTGCTTTCTGCTTTGTTTAGCATACTCAATGCAAAACTGCAACGCGTGCATGCGCCACGGAAAATTATGTTTTATGAAATGCTTGGCGCTTTTTTATGCACTTTTGTGGTAATGTTGGCTTCCGGAAATATGCATATGCTTTACCCGCTGCCTACAATGGATTGGGTGTGGTTGCTAGTGCTAGGAACTCTTATTACAGCTTTTCCTATGATTGAATCTGTAAATCTTTTGAAGCACATAAGTCCATTTAGCCTATTGTTGGCGGTAAATCTGGAGCCGGTTTATGGGATTATCTTGGCGTACTTCATCTTTGGTGAATCAGAGCAGATGTCGCCCGTTTTTTATGCGGCCGCAATGGTAATGGTTTTAGTGATAATACTCAATGCCATCATCAAACACCGGGAGAAAAAACGGGCGACTCTCTGAAAAAATCTTAATGGTTGAGGTAGAAACTGTTGGGTCCCATACCGGCTGTGAAGGTGTGTAGTAAAGCTCCTGCTGAATTGTACACGCGTACGGTGCCGTTTTGGGTAAACCCATTGACGTCTGATGTGTAAATGTTGTGGTTGATAACATTGAATCCATATAAGGTGCTCCAACTGTTGTCAGGCACTTCTACCGCTACTATTGGTGCCAAGGTGAGATTGGATGTGGCTGCCTTGTACACAATATTGGCTGAAGCGAAATAAAGGTTGTCATTGTCAAAGACGAGCTGACGCGCATTGCTTACGCCAGGAATGCTGTATTCTAAAGTTTCCAAGCTTGTAGTGTTGATAGAGTGTATTTTGGTTGGTTGGCTGTTGGTGATGGCGTATAGATTCTGACCATTGCTGTGCATGGCTATGCCGTTGAGTCCTGTGTCTAGAGTAACTGAAGAGTAGGCATATGAACCTGGATCTATGACACCCACGCTATTACCGGTGCCAAAATAGGCTTGCTCTACAAAAACTCTTTGTCCGTTAGATACCACCTGATTTGGTGTAGAGCTGAGGCTTACGCTCTGCAAATGCTGTAGGCTGTTGACGTCATACACTTGCACACTCTGATTGCCTGCATTGGTGACAAATGCTTTGTTTTGCGCAAAGGCAATATATCTTGGTTGATTGAGAGTAGAGGAAGAAGCAGTGTTGGTAATAGAGTCAATTTTTTCAAAGCTAAATCTATCTACAACAATGATTTTATTGGAATTGTTGAGTACCAAAAAAGCTTTGTCTTGGTGAAATCCTATATGTTGCAACACATCCCCGGCATGTGAGCCGTTCACAGCCTGATATATATTGTTGTCTATGCTAGAATGGTCCGGCAGTATGTAAGACACATCTGCATTAGGTGCCCCAAAGGTGCCTTCATTGGCTACAATGATGCCGCCGTCATAGTCGCCTCGTGGTGCGGTAGTAGAAGGACCATCATCTAAATTGTTACATGCAGTGAAGCTTATAAGCAAAATTACTGCGAAGTAGTGAAACAGATTTTTTTTCATTTTTCTATGTTTTATATTTTAAATTTCAAATATGAGTTGACTGGTAAAATTTATGCCCGGCATAGGGCGGTAAGGCATCATTTGATACTGCGTATTAAAAAGATTATTGATGCCAAAAGTCAAACGTTTCAAGGGTTTTTGTGAAAACACATAGCCTAGGTTTAAGTTGGTAAGCCCATAAGCGTTGATTGCGGTATCCGGATTGCTGTCAGTATGCGTATATTGCTTACTCAGATACATATTTTGTACCCCAAAACGCCATTTATTATGTTGCAAGGCCAGGTTTACATTCAGCTTATGCTGTGGCGTGTAAGTGAGTAGATTTCCCGTTTCTTGATTGCGAGCATCTGTAAAGGCATACATTGTCAATATTTGGATTTTGTTTTTCCAGAATCTCCGCTCAAGTGAGGCTTCCAACCCCTTGCTTACCACCCGATGGGTGTTTACAGGTGTCCAAATATCACCTTGGGTTGGCAACCAACGTATCATATTTTCAATACTGTTGTAGTAAATACTGAGCTTCAAATCTGCTTGTGCTATTGAAAGCTTTTGGTCTAGCTCCCATTGTAGAGCATATTCGGGGGATAAATTCGGGTTGCCTCCGGGTTGCCAAAACATATCATTTATAGTGGGTGCTCGGAAATTGGAAGAAAATCCAAGTTGCAATTGATACGTATTGTAAGGTGTCCAGCGAAAGCGTTGTAGAAATAGCAGAGGGCTAGCATATCCGTTACTGAACTCCTTGCGTATTGCAGATTGTGACAAAATCGAATTTATAATTCTATAATCAGCTTGCAGCGCTGCATGCCCATTGCCTAAATTTACATCAGAAATACCAGTGTTGAAACCTTCCGCAAAATCTTTGCTGAGCTGTGAAAGTAATTTCAAATCTAAGCTGCGTCCAAGATTCAGCTGTACATCATATCTCGCAAGATAACTATTGACATGATCGCCATTTTGTGGCAAAGCATTCTCACCCGCAGGATTGAAGTATTCATACGATTCTCTTGAATAAGACAAATCCCACTGATGTTGAAAAATTGTAGTCCTGTGCTGCAAACGCAAGAGAGTGAGAAGTTGGTTGCTGTGGCGTGCCGTAGGCGTCGCACCTGCGCTAGATAATATAAAGTTTCTTTCCTCTTCAGACCATTGAAAATGAGCAGATAGCGTAGTTTTTGCATTGAATCTATGCGCTGCCTGCCCACCCGCCATTAGAAAGTAAGTTTCCCCGTTTTGATTCACGTATTGCGCTGCCGGTACAGTAAAATTATTCCTTGCACTTCCGGCATTCACAAAAAATTGCAAACCACTATTGGGCTTGCTCAGTGTAAAACCGCTACCAGCTTGTACAGTCTCAAAGCTTGCCGCTCTCAATTTTATATGCGCTCGGCTTTCAGTGTCAATTACGTTTTGGTTGTTGATTTCTACCACCCCACCTATTGCACCCGAACCATGTAGCAGACTATTTCCACCGGGAACTATGTTGACTTCAGCAAACTCTGGTATAGCCAAAATATTTGGATCACTCTGCCCCAGAAGTTTAGAATTTATCGGGATCCCGTTCCACAAGAAAGAAGTCTGTTGCGCCGTTCCGCCGCGCATAGAAATAGAAGAGACCATTCCCAAACCGTTACTGCGCATAGCAGCTGATGTGTTATATTGTAGCAAATCAAAAAAATGCTGCGTTTGATGCTGCCAGGCACTATCTTTCACTGAGTAAGCCTTCAGTTGATCACCTCCGGTTCTGGAAAGCGCTAAAAACTCCACAGCCTCCAATTGAATAGTATCTTCTTGTCCCATCAATAGATCAGACAACAAAAGCACAAATATCACTGCAACAACTCTTAGCATAACCTCTTTTCCCGGAGGGTTTAAAAATTAGTCATTGGCAGGTCTCCTGGCTCGCAGTCAGTTTTTTTGCCCTTCCCAACACCTTGAGTAGCGTCAGTGGTTGTGCATAAAACTATCAACTGCATACAGTTGCGGGTACAGCTGTGGATTTTCACCACATTCCCTTTTCATCCAATTATTGGACACCAATGCAGCAAAGGTATGTTATTTTTTCAAATCCTGCTTCAAGATCAAAACTTCCAAATTGTAAAAGGCAAGAGGTATTTTGATATTAAAATTTAGGTCGCAATTACCCATGTCGTATTACAGAGGCAATTTTTACTCATATTTATTTGGGCGGCACCCTTTCTTGGGCCACTCAAGGCAAAATTTCAAGATATTGAATTTGTACAGAATTTCGGAAATCTTATCAAACACATCGTACAACAAGGCCCAACTAAAGGGTCGGTGTACGGCTACAAGTACGCAGCCACAGATTGGCAGTCAGTAGCCAAAGCTCAATTTTCCTGCCGTCAATTGGCTTTGACTCTTCCTGCATCAAATCTGTGGCTTTGCGGGCTTTACGCCTTCCACTTGCCGCGTGATTGCACCATCAAAAGAATTTTGGAAACTAGAGTCTTTACATCCAACATAGTATATATTGTATAAGACATAATTTGGATTTCTTCATTTTATTCAAAATTACCCCATTTGATAAAGCAAATTCAAATCAAGAATGTTGGAAAACAAGTTTTGAGGATGAGGGCTTAACTATTAAGATATTATCAGTTATTATTGACTGTTTCTTTATAAAATTCTTACTATAACTTTTACATCCTTGGGAAATGATATAG
>JAUNRT010000090.1 GCA_030535475.1 Weeksellaceae bacterium
TTAAAGAAAAAAAACAAAGGTTTTTCCAGTTATTTATGTGCAAAGGTCTCAAAAAAATATATGACAGCGGAAATTTGGTTTTCGCTGTCTTTTTTTATCTATTTTGAAAGAAGGTTTTTATTTTAAATACAATTAAACATCTTGAATAATAAAAAGTTGATAATTATCCTTAACTTGAAATAAATCAGTGTTTTATAATAATTATATTATCAGTTTTATGTTTTTCACAATAACATTCAGAGCTAAATTATTGGAATTCTTTGTAAACAGGAAAAATGAATGAAAATCTCAAAAACAAAAGAGTTTTGTGCAGGTTTTTGCCATATAAGTGCATTGAATTTTAAAAATTACTTTTGTCATAGATCGTTTACGGAATTTACCATCGAAAATAATTCAAGAAGACTACAAGTGGGAACCGCGGCAGGCAGTAGGCGGCTACCCCACAGGGATGGTGGGTAAGGTAAACTGAGCAGGTGTAGGCTATGAAGCCAATAGGCGGGAATAGCCGGAACCGCCAGTTTACACCCACCAGACCGAGGAGTAATAGCCGGATGCCGTTTGCCGCCCAAATAAAAAAAATAAATTAAGGATTGATAATGAGGTATATGTTGGCTGTTTTGTGCAAGAAAAGAGTGGAGAATTTCTTATTTTTGCAAGAATTATAACATTTGAAATATTTGTGATGAAGAAATTTTTACTTGTAATGTGCTTGCCTGTTTTGACATGGGCACAGGAGGGATGTTTGACGGGTGATATGTGGCCGTCGTCAGCTTTCACGCCTATTTGTGACAACACGGTGCAGCACATAACTACTGGTGGATGGGCTGGAGAATACTCAGCTGTGAGTGTGATAGAAGGCGAAGTGTATGAATTTACGAGCTCTGTGGAGTCAGATTTTATAACGCTGGCAGATGCTGACGGTTCTGTGGTGTATGCTACCGGAACGGGCTCTGTGAGCTGGACGGCTACGGCTACTGAGGATTTGCGTTTTTACACGCACTTGAATAGCAATTGTGAAGGGCAGTCTCAAGATAGAGCTAGATCTGTGAAATGTGGTGCAGAGCCTACCGTGGCTCCTGATTGTCCAACGCTGGTTGGCCCGGAAGATGGTGCTGATGATATAGACTATACGGGTAATGTGACGTTGAGCTGGAGCGCTCCTGAAACGGGTGGTCTGGTGTCTGCTTACAATGTGTATATAGATACCACTGATGGTACAACCTTCATAGGCGCAGCAGGTGGTAGCGATACTTGGGCAACCATATCAGGATTGTCTGAGGATACTACTTATTACTGGAGTATACGCGCTGTGAATGTAGCCGGGGAGTCTGTGGATTGTGCTGTTTATAGCTTCACAACTACTAGCAATCCTTTCCCGCCATACTGTGGTCCGCTAACGTTTACTTATCTTACTGAGCCTATCACGCGCGTAGCGTTTGCAGGTTTTGACAACGTATCTGCAGCTTCTGGTAGCAGCACGGTGCCGCACGAGAATTTCATTGATATTGTAGGTAATGTAACGCCTGGCGAAACCTACCCTATTACTTTTGAAGGAAATACAGAAGGGGCTCACAACAACTATTTTGCGGTGTTCATTGACTGGAACCAAAACGGAAGTTTTGAGGATGAAGGTGAGCAGTATTTTGTAGATGGTTCTGTGTCAATATTCCAATCTAATGGTATGGATGGTGTTTCTGCAACGGCTGAAATCACTGTGCCGGAAGATGCACTACCAGGTATGACTAGAATGAGAGTGAAGAAAGATTATGGTAATTTCCAAACGCCTGCTAACTTTGATGACCCATGTTTTGGAGGCTTGTATGGCCAAATCGAAGACTACTCGCTAGACGTGAGTTCACTGAGTGTGGATGACATAAACGCACTGAATGCTGTAGCTGTATATCCAAATCCTACGAAAGATGTACTACATGTGAGAAGTATGGATGTGCGCAACGCAAAGTTGTATGACATGAGCGGTAAGCAACTGAACGTGAGACGTATGGGCGACACAATAGACACTAGAGATTTGCTGCCGGGTGTTTATGTGTTGCAAATTACAGACGCTGACGGCAATGTAGTGAACAAAAGATTTATCAAGAAATAATCTTGTAATATATAGATGAAAAAGCTGCCTAAATTGGCAGCTTTTTTTATGCTCATTGCTGAATGAAAAGCGATTTGGCGATTTTGAAAATTTGTATTTTTGTAAAATGTTTGATCCAAAAAATATTTTCCACTCTTTGCCAACGGATGATGTGGCGAAGGATTTTCAAAAATTTACGTATCCTTTTAATTACCAACCCCATAGATCGGTGGAATTGGCCGGTGAGGAATTGATGAAATATTTGGACAGTACCGCTGATATTGAATATGCTTTTGGGCATGATGACGCTTCGGTAGGAAAAATGTTTGGTATTCTGGTAGTGGAAGATGAAAATCAACGAGTAGGCTACATTGCTGCATTTTCCGGAAAGATAAATGAGGAAAATCAACTGCCGGGATTTGTGCCGCCTGTATTTGACATTTTGCCGGCGGATGGATTTTTCAGAAAAGGAGAGAACGAGATAAATAAGCTCACTGAAGAAATTGACAAACTTGAAGATTCCAGTGAACTGAGAGAATATAAAATTGCTGTGGAAAACTTGCGAATCGTTATGAAAGACGATTTGGAAGATTTGAAGAAAAAGCAAAAGAAGTTGAAGGATTCCAGGTCTTGGACTAGAGCTCACATTAGCCGCACTTCCTATATCTACCCACGAGGTTTTTATGAAAGTTTGGCGGATGAGAGTAAAGAACAGAGCATGATTTTCCGTAGGCAGCGCAACGCTTGGAGAGATAGAATAAAAGAGGTTGAGAATGAGATTGCAAAGCATATCGAAGTCATAAACCAACTGAAGAAACAGCGAGCCGAAAAATCTACTAATTTGCAACATAGATTGCATCAAAGTTTTGAATTTTCTAATGCATTGGGAGAGAAACAGTCGCTGCTTGATATTTTTAAAAACCTAAGCAAAACGCCACCTGCGGGCGCAGGAGAATGC
This sequence comes from Weeksellaceae bacterium, assembly GCA_030535475.1. Lineage (GTDB taxonomy): Bacteria > Bacteroidota > Bacteroidia > Flavobacteriales > Weeksellaceae > JAUNRT01. The sequence goes on from JAUNRT010000090.1 coordinate 3,042, forward strand.
GCTGCACCAAGACTCCTGCAATATGCCTATGATAACAACTACAAACCGCTTGCGATGGGTGAGTTCTGGTATGGTAAAGAAACTACCGGACAGATAAGGAAACACGGCAATTACTACCCTGCATGTAAAAGCAAATGTGAGCCAATTCTATCTTTTATGCTGCAAGGATTGAAAGTAGAAGACAATCCGGCAGAGCAATTTAATACAGACTTTGAATTGAAAATTTTGTATGAAGATGCTTATGTAATTGCGGTGAATAAACCCCATGATTTACTTTCAGTTCCAGGAAGAAAAACAGATTACTGCTTGCAAAATATTTTGAGAAAGCAATGCTACAATGACAAATTACTCATGGTACATAGACTGGACATGTCAACTTCTGGCATCATGGTGGCTGCGAAAAATTTGGATGTTTATAGAAATTTGCAAAAGCAATTTGCAAGCAGAAAAGTAAAGAAAGTATATACTGCTATTTTGGACGGAACTGTGAAACGAATGCAAGGAAAAATTGAACTTCCTATACGGATGGATTTTGACAATAGACCTATGCAAATGGTTGACTGGGAACATGGGAAGATGGCGATCACATATTTTCGTGTGTTGGAGATAAAAGATAATACTACACGCATACAGTTTTTTCCTGTGACAGGTAGAACGCATCAACTGCGATTACATGCGGCACATATTAATGGGCTAAATCTTGCTATAAAAGGAGATGAATTGTATGGTAAACCTAGTGATAGATTGTATTTGCATGCTACGCATTTAGATTTTGTAAACCCTAGAACAGGTAGAAATATCAAACTTACCTGTAAACCACCATTCTGAAATAAGAAATATTGACAAGCTATGTAGGCATAAATTAGAAACCTATACAGGATCTACATCAATATCTATCAAGGCTTTGCGATAAAATGTATGTTGATGCATTTCTGCAATTTTGTCTTGGATAAGTTTTTTGATCTTGGCGTTTGAATATTCCGGTAGAATTTTGATAAGGATATGATATCTATATCGATTGTTGAGCTTGTGGATGTAAGGTTTATCGGGTCCGAAAAGCATTTGCGCAGTCAAATGTCCAGCGAGTAAATTGTGCAGTACAAATGCTGTTTTCTGAGCAACTTCATCTCTGGTGTGACTGATGAGAATATGTATCAGACGGCTGAATGGTGGAAAGGAAGTCTCTTTGCGCTCAGCGAGAATGGTGTTAGCCATCAACGAGTAGTCTGAATTTTTGGCGGCTTGTATGATGGGATGATCTACCTGAAAAGTCTGAAAATAAACTTGACCTTGTTCTTGACGTCTTCCTGCTCTACCCGATACTTGTACCAAACGCTGAAAGGTGTATTCGTGGGCTCTAAATTCCGGTATATTCATGAGGCTGTCTGCACGAATAACACCAATTGTCTGCATATGCTCAAAGTCAAGACCTTTGGTGATCATTTGTGTGCCTACAATTATATCTACTTCTTTTTTTTCAATGGCTTGTAGCATTTTATGAAATGCATTTTTACGACGCATGGTGTCTGTATCTACTCTGGCAACGCTGTAATCCGGAAATAAGTTTTGCAGATTCTGCTCCACTTGTTCTGTACCTACACCTTTGGTATCAAATGCACTGCCGGAACATTGGGGGCAACGAATAGGTTTGGCTTGATTGTGACCGCAATAATGACACTGGAGTTGATTGGTTTTTAGATGAAAGGTGAGTGTTACATCGCAGTTTGGACACATGGGTGCGTGTGCACAATCTATGCATTCCAAAACAGGGGCAAATCCTCTTCTGTTCTGAAAAATCAGCACCTGTTTACCCTTTTCCACAGTAGATTGAATGGAATCTTTGAGTGCGTCTGCAATATGACCATTCATTCTTTTTCTCTTCATGGAGTCTCTCAAGTCTATGAGATGCACTTCCGGAGGTATGATGCCACCGAATTTTTCTGTAAGCTCCACATATCCAAATTTCCCTGCTATTTTGGCAGAATAGTAGGTATCTAAAGAGGGAGTTGCCGATCCTAGAAGCACCTTGGCGCCAATTAATGTCGCCAAATATATGGCGGTATCTCTGGCATGAAAGTAAGGTCTGGAGTCGCTTTGCTTGAGAGACGTCTCATGTTCTTCATCTACAATGATGAGCCCAACATCTTGCAGTGGTAAAAAGATTGCAGACCTTGGACCGATAATAATGTCATACTCATTTTGTAAGGTTTTCATCCAAATCTCTACACGCTCTTGATTGTTGAACTTTGAGTGATAAATCCCGGCACGGCCTCCAAAGAACTTGCGTATGCGCGCGGTAAGCTGAGTAGTAAGAGAAATTTCCGGAAGTATGAAAAGAACTTTCTTTCCAGAATCAATCACTTGCTGCATCAAGTGCATGTAAATTTCTGTTTTGCCGCTTGAAGTGACGCCGTGTAGTAGCACAATGTTTTTGTCAACAAATGCAGAGTCAATCTCTTTTTTAGCCAGTGATTGTGCTGGACTCAATTCTTGAAGTGCAAAAATTTCTTCTGAATCATTTGCCACTCTATCCGTTTTGAGTTGATAGACTTCTACCAGTTTTTTCTTCTCCAAACTTCGAATTACCGCATAATTACTATCAGTTTTTTTGATAATACTGCTTAGAAGAATTGGCTTGTCAGATAAAGATTCTTCAGATATTAGAGTAAGAAATGTCTCATACTGCTTTGATGCATTTTTTAAAGACTCTAGTGCCTGCAATAGAGTATAAGAAGCTTTATCCACCGACACTCGTATGTAGTTTTCGATTTTGGGTTTGTACTTTTTAATGAGTTTTTCCTCTAATTCGATAACCCCTAAATCCAGCAAAGCCTTGACAGATGTGATAACTTTTTTCAAAGGAATAAAAGCACTAATCTCTTGTAGCGAAACGGATGATCTATTATGGAGCGTTTCTAGAAGCAATTGAGCATTCTCATCTAATTCTGCATCGGTAGGCAATTCTGCATCTTTTTTCAGACGCACATAAGTGTTACTTTCGGGCTTGAATGCTGCGGGCAATGCATTTTTATATAAATCGCCAAGATTGGCCATATAGTAATTCGCCATCCACTTCCAAAGTTGGATTTGAAAGTCGAGTACCAGCGGTTTGGAATCTAATAGCTCATAAATATCTCGAACTTTGTAAGCTTCGGGTTTATTGAAATGAATTTCTGCAATGATTCCTGTGTAGATTTTTCGCCTACCGAATTCTACTGCCACGCGCATTCCGGGATTTATACGACTGCGTAAATGATCGGGAACGCTATAGGTGAAGGTTCCAGGCAATGGCACCGGTATTATGACTTCTACGAACAAAATTTTCTCTTTTGAAAATTAGATTCTACAAATATAGAAAGTGTGAATGGCAAAAGTAAAACTGAACTCTACCTTGGTATTACTCTTCCTCATCATCATCCCATTCACTTTCATCATACTCAAAGAAAGAGAAAATAAGATTTCCATACTTTTTCTGATCTGTGTAGTGTGGGAGGGAAGAAAGATTGGTGCGAGGACCGTGCTCAATAATGAGCAATCCGGAAGCTGCTAGCCAACGACGAGAGAAAATAAGATCTACAAGTTTGGCGTAATTTTCTTCCTTGGTAGATTCAAAAGGAGGATCAGCGAAAATAATATCAAACTCTCTTGGGGGAGATTTCAAAAGGAATTTATACACATCTTGGCGTATGACATTCATTTGATCTATGTTGAGCTGATCTATGGTATTGTAAAGAAACTTGGTGCAAATTGCGTTTTGTTCTACCGACCAGATGCTGTTGGCTTCTCTGGAGGCAAACTCAAAAGAAACGCCACCAATCCCTGCGAAAAGATCTAGCACATCCACCTCATTGAGGAAAAATCTATGGTTGAGAATATTGAAAAGCGCTTCTTTAGCAAAATCTGTTGTAGGACGAGTGGGTAAATTTCTTGGAGCAAGTAGTCTTTTGCCTTTCCATAGTCCTGAAATGATTCTAATCATTGGAGAATATAATGCGAATAATTCTCTAAGATACTCAAATCTTCATGACCTGGCAAGACGTGACGCACGAATTTGAGCAGTCTTTGAAGATTTTCATCTTGTACTTTACCAAAATAATACAATGGATCCTGGTTTGTATCCAATTCTAGTTGAGCATATACATTGAGAATGAAGTACATGAGGTCGTTACTACTTCTATAGACAAACTGATTATAAAAATGTAGCCGTCCTTCCTTATACACCGCAATTTCTAGAACATTTTTGTGAATATTGGCAAATAGAACTTTTTCTTGTGAATCAACGGATAGCGATTCAAGAAAAATAGATCCACTGTGATGCCATTTGGTATTTGCAAACTTATTGTCAAATAGCTTTTTTTGAGAAGCATCAATGGCATATACCCAGAAAATATCTTGCTCCGGGATTTCGTAGTGCAAAACCACATCACCTTCAAAAACTTGGGAATTGAACGTCAGCCAATCTTCAAGAGGAATTTCATGGGTGAAATATTCCTTAGGTACAAGAGCAAATTGAGGTGAAAGAATGGCGCAATTTACCAAGTTGTACTCTTGCTGCAGATAAATATCTTTGAAGACATTATCATGATCTGCAGCACCAATAGGAATGTAAGCCTGATGATGAGCTACACAGTTTTTCCAGACAACAAAAGAAAATCCACCCTTATCAATAAGGATGGATAGATTCTGAGACATAGATAATTTATCTTTGGATTGCTTGAGCTTGAGCGCGACGGTCGCGTCTTAGGCGAAGCGCTGCATCGATTTCGTTGTTCCAGTTACCCTCTAGAGTTGGTCTAAATTCGCTACCTACACTTATCACTTCATCCTTCACAGGTGCTGTTTCTAAGTACATTTCACGCTCAATAAGACTCTCGTCAAGACCAGCAAAAATTTGTCTTTTAGGAACAGAGCCTTTGAAGAAATGGTCTCTTTGGATATTAGTACTGTCTCCACCAACAACGCGGTCGCTGAAGCTTGCATACATTTCTATAGGAATTCTCTGACCTTCGATCACCACATATCCAAAATCTGCCATGGCATCACGTCCACGGAAAACAGAGTCTCTCACACTTCCTTCTAAGTAAAGAGTATCGAAGATAGTGAAGTCACGCATCACATCAATTCTTCTTCTCTGATCATATACATATGCAGAGGAATCTCTTCTGCGGATAGTCATTATCCTTCCATGATCCAAGAAATATTTCAATGAGTCGAGATTATCAGTATATTTTCCGTTTGTACCTAAGTACAGCCTTTGAGCATTGGCTACATCTTGTAAAGACTCAGCAGCAGTAGCATATCTTACAATCTTCTTGTCATTGAAATCTACAAAGGTTTGCACCGAACTGAAGATAAAATATGAAAGAATGAGGGCTGTAATTACTAAAACGATTTTTATGATGTTTCTCATAGTCATGAAAATTTGTCCAAATATAAAGTAATTTCTTTAGTGTGCTAAATTAAATTTTTTCAAAGAAATCACAAATTTACCAACAATGTTATAGAATTTGTAGAATTGAATTGAATGTTGCAAATTTACATTAAAATTAAGCGTTGATATGCAATTCATTGCGGTAATTCCTGCCCGTTTTGCTTCCACAAGACTACCGGCAAAGCTTCTTGAAAAAATTGGAAGCCGTACAGTCCTTGAGCACACTTGGCGGTCGGTAGAGCACATAGAGTGGCTAGATAAAGTGATTATAGCTACAGACCACAAACGTATAGAAGAAGAAGCAAAAAGATTTGGTGCCAATGTGGTTATGACCTCCGTCAACCATCAAAGCGGTAGCGATCGCATAGCAGAAGTCATAAAAAACATATCTTGTGACGTAATCATAAACATACAAGCAGACGAGCCTTTTACATCCTCCCAGGATTTAGAAATTTTGAGAGACATATTCACCCGAGACAGCCTGCATGAGGTAGATGTAGCCTCGCTCATGTCCCGCATAGTAGAAGAGGACCTGATAGCAAACCCAAATATTGTAAAAGTGGTAACAAATCTGCAACAAGACGCATTGTATTTTTCAAGAAGCCCAATACCTTATAAACGTAGTGATGTTCAGGTAGATTATTACAGACATATAGGTATATATGCCTATAGAAAACAATCCTTGATGAGATTCGTGTCCATGCCACCATCCATTACAGAAAAAGCAGAAATGTTGGAACAATTGAGATTTTTAGAAAATAGCATGCGCATCCGCATGGGTGTCACACAGCATGCAGCAATAGCCATAGACACCGCAGAAGACCTTGAAAGAGCAAGAGAATTCTATCAGAAAAATTCGGAACAAAACTTGTAATCAATGCAAAACATTTTTAGACAGTGCATGAAACATATTTTGCTCGCATTTTTCTTGATTTCTCTCACCGCCAACGCACAATCGGCGGCCGAAATCGTCAATAGACACATAGAAGCCACAGGTGGCATTCAAAATTGGAACAACCTTAATAGCATACGCATCAAGGGTATCGTAAGCATGGAATTTGGAGAATCCGTGGATATTTTGATAGAGCACAGACGTCCCTATCTCAAAAGAGTAAGCTTCATCAACGGAGGTCAAGAACAATTGAGCGAGGGCTATGATGGCACCAATGCCTATACCTATAATCCCGTGAATGGTCGTGTCAAAGCCTTAACCCCATACACGCCAGATCCTTTTGAAACGGATTTGTTGAACTATGAGAGCAAAGGTTTCACCGTAGAGTTACAAGGCCGTGAAATCATTGATGGCAGAGAAACCTATAAAATTGTACTTACCAAAAACACCAATCGCACCACATATTGGTTTGACTCCAAAAATTATCACCTATTAAAGGAAGAAAATAAAGATGAAGTCGTGAGATATAGTCAGGTGAAGAAAGTGGGAGATTTATATTTTTCCCATCGCATAGAAGCGCGCCCGCACGGTGGCAGAGAATATGTCCTAGAATTTCATCAAATCACCCCAAATGCAGGCTTTAGCCCAAAAAGGTTTGAATTCAAATAATCCCTTTTTTTATTTTTTTTTAGGAGCTATTTCCGGCTGCCCGCTATTATCTTGCTCATATCCAGCCACAGAAATCGGTGTCGCGGCTGCCTCCACTATCGTTGCGGCCACCGCCACACCAGATTTCTGTACGGCTGTCTATTTTGCAAGGATAGCCGCTTGCATCCGGGCTAGGCCAATGAGCGCAAGGCCATTTTTTTTCTTTTGTCAAGAAAAATTTGCCATGCCCAAAACATTCGACCCCTTCGGGGTCGGAGCATTCCCATCCAATGCTATGGTTATAAAAATGGTCTGCCTTCGGTAAGAGGCACAAACCGCATTTCTGTACATATAAAAAGAAATTCTCAAGCATTTTCCTTAGGATACTATGCCTTATTTGTATCCAACGATTAGAAAATCAAACGCCAATAGCCTTCAATAAAAATTAAGAGTGATGTTCAAGGATTTTTCTGCTACCTTGATCCAAAATAAAAGAACCAGATTGATGATCTGCTCTTAATCCCCAGCGTTGTAGAATTGGCTCTTCAAGTTGTTTTTGTCTGTACTCATCCGGTGTCATGATGGGTATGCTATAAATGATTGGGAAGTATCGCTCACAATGTTTGCATGTGAGCAAGCCTTCAAGAATATTGTTATCATCATCTTCCAAAAATATTTTCAAATCAAGATCGTGTTTATCAAATGGGCAACACATCTTTTGAAATAAGTCTTTGTGCATAATTAGG
>JAUNRT010000091.1 GCA_030535475.1 Weeksellaceae bacterium
AGACAAGCTAATAATATTTTAATTGTGTAGAGGGTAATATGCTGATTATCAAAATATTAATCCATTCATCATCAAGTAAATGGTTTATTAAAAATAAAGATTGCCGTCGAGAAATTTCGGGTTTTGAAAAGAAAAACTACAAATCATTTAGGTATCCAGCGTGAGCGAATGCTGCAATACCACTCTTCTACAGCGCCAAACCCGGCATTGAACTTTGCAACTCCAGGAATGGATGAACCTTCGAAATCTAAAACAGTGTCTGTTCCTGAATATTCTTTGATAAATGCATCCATGGCAAATGACATGCACCCGTTTTGTTGGAGTTTGCTGTCTTTTACTTGCGCCAATTGCACCCATCTTTTTTGATCTTGCAACAAAACCACAAAGCCCATGTCTTGTTTGTCACTATTCTGCACACTGATGATTTTCAAGGCTTTTCGCTTCTGAAATTCTTGTAACAAGCTTCGTAAAACTGCTAATTTCTGTGGTGTATAAATACCTTCAAACTCTTGTGCGAGCAGGGTTAGCACCAGCTCTATATCTTGTATGTAGGTGGTGCCCCAGCCGGCATTTTTTCCTCTTTTAAGATCTTTCTTTTTGGAAGTAGCATAAGATTGGTAAATACTTTCGTAATTTTCTGCTAATATCAAAATTTGATTTCTTCGTTTTATAGATTCTTGCCAACTGCTGAGCGATGGTGTACATGGCAAATTATATCCGCGAACAGGTTTTTTGGCAATTTTTTGTAAGAATTCTTCTCGAATATCATCCGTGACCTGTGCTCCAAAAATTCCTAATTGCTGGCAAAATGCCGGCTGCGAAATCCATTTAAGACCAAGTTTTTTGCGAAATGGTAATGGCATCACAGCCTTATAGTCTTCCCATACCAAAACCTCCCAAGAATTTTGCGCTACAATATTTAGGTAGAAAGACGAGGCATACATGCGTCTCTCAGGGCTTTGAGATAGACACTTATCATAGCGCTCAAAATCTATTTGGTCATGAGATAGTGTTCTTATCACAGGCGAAATTCAATTTTTCAAAAATAAAAAATTCCGTGCTATATAGCTTCTACTTGGAAATATGTATATTTATAGGTTGAAAACCAATTGCTTTACTTCATTTTGTTGCGCCATTTAGTCATAGGGATTTTGCTCATTTGTGCCTCATCTGTTTACGGGCAATTGGAGTCTGCGCGCTGGTATTTTGGTCACTATGCAGGTATAGATTTCAGTTCCGGGGAAGCCGTTGCAGTCTATGACGGGCAGCTATCTACCGGTGAAGGGTGTGCCTCTATAGCTGATAGTGAAGGCAATTTGCTCTTCTACACAGACGGTAGTACGGTATGGAACGCTAATCACGAAATCATGCAAAATGGAACAGGTTTGCTAGGTGATGCTTCCTCAACACAATCGGCAATCATAGTGCCCAAACCGGGCGATTTGCAGAGGTACTACATCTTTACTGTAGGAGCTTTTGACGGAATATTTATAGATGACGTACCAGAAGGTATGCACTACTACATTGTAAATATGTCACTGGACAACGGATTGGGAGCAGTAGAAAGCTATGACAACGAAAACAATTTCTTGCCCGGATTTCCGAGGGAGGATCGGAGTTCAGAAAAAATTGCCGCTGTGCGCCATCCCAATCGACAGCACTACTGGCTCATGACGCATTTTGAGGATAGCTTTTATAGTTGGTTGATCAATGGTGAAGGTATTCAATCTCCGGTGATTTCTACCATTGGCCCATATCTTTCTACCTACGGCTATCCGGTAAATGCCAGAGGCTATTTGAAAATTTCGCCTGATGGCAACCGAGTGGGAATAGCCCATCTCTCCTACTTACATGATTTGGATTCCACGGCTTATCATGCAAATAATGTGCAAGCCAATATAGCTCCCGGAATTCTGGCTGTTTACCAATTCAATCCATATACAGGTGCAGTGTCTAATGAGCAAATACTCAATTACAATGCAGAGAATGAATATTACGGGACACCCTATGGGCTTGAGTTTTCTCCAAATTCTCAATTGCTTTATGCCGGGCTAGATTATCACAACCCACCCTCCTCTATGTGGCGTGGTGCGCAACTCATCCAGTACAATCTCAGTACAGCACAGTTCCAACAGACCATTCTGGCAGACTCTATAGATTTTGTCCCTAACAACGGTAGTAGCATTCTGAGAGCCAGAGGTGGAATGCAGCTGGCCTTGGACGGGAAAATTTACTATAGCGTCACAAGGTCGCGCACAGGAGTTCCTACATCCTCTAGCCAATACGGTGGCATTGCACTTTCTGTCATCAACAACCCCAATATGCCGGGCTTGGCTGCAGACTATCAACATGAGTCTTTTCTCATACACACACCGGAAAATGACAGCACTTGGATTTCTTATGGTTTACCACCCTTTGTTTCTTCTTTTCTCACTACAGAAATTGTCTTCAACGAAGATGATTTGGTCAATGAGGCCTGCGTAGATGAACTTGTGCAGTTTTCTGTCAGCTCCGATACCACAGTAGCCAGCGTGAATTGGAATTTTGGCGATGGAAATAGTTCCACAATCGTCAGCCCGGAGCATGCCTACACACAAGAAGGCATCTATACCATCACGGCAGCAGTCACAGACACAGAAGGCTTTACCATTGAAGCACTACGGCAAATCACCATTCACCCACTCCCGGAGGTGCAAAATGCCAGCTTACAGCAGTGCGACCCGGATGCAGATGGCGTAGCACTTTTTACTCTATCTGATGCTAATGAGCAGTTGCTCGCGAGCGGCAACGTTGAAGATCATGCTTTTGAATATTTTCTAAACTTTGAAGACGCTGAAAGTGGTGAAAATGCACTACCCATAGATTATTACTCCACAAGTCATGAGCAATTGCTACATGTGCGCATCACCAATGAGTTTGGGTGTGTGCGATATGCAGAACTCAGTTTGCACACCGTAGAAACCTATTTTCAAAACGTACAGCCACTTGCCATTTGTGATGATGACTTTGATGGTATTGCGTTTTTTAACCTTGCTTTACAGTATCCGATACTACAAGCAGTTTCTGGAATCAACTCAGAAGAAATCACTTTTCATCTCAACTTGCAAGATGCAGGCAATGGCCTCAATGCTTTGCCTATAAATTATCAAAACCAAACCCCGCATGCACAAACCATTTATGCACGTATAGAAAATCAAGGTAGCTGCGCCGCTATTTTCTCCTTTGACCTTTTAGTGCATCCATTGCCTACTCCAGAGTTGGAAAATGTGGTCATATGCCCAAGCAATGATTCTTATACCTTTGAATTGCCGGGATATGTAGAATATTTATGGTCCGGAATGATAGGCGATGACCTCAATCAACCGCTCAACACTTCAAGCATCACCATCACACAAGCGGGACAATATAGCGTACAAGTCACCAATCAATTTGGTTGTGTGAATAGCACTGATTTTCAGGTAACTTTTGCTGAAATACCGGTTATCACTCAAGTACAAATCAGCAATGGCAATTCTGCAAGCGTTTTCACCAACATGGCGGGTCAATTTGAGTACAGTCTGGACGGTATCACTTGGCAGACTTCCAACAATTTCAGTCCATTACAACCTGGGGTCTATAGAGTATGGACCAGACTAGGAGAAGGCTGCGAAAGCTTGTTCTATGAGTTTGGCGTGCTAGACATACCCAATGTGATTACACCCAACAATGATGGACTCAATGATACTTGGGCCGTGCCGGGCATAGCGGCTTATCCGGGTTCGCTAGTGCGGATATTTGATCGCTATGGTAAAGAATTGCATCAGATGCTGGTGCCAGAAACCGGAATTATAGAAGAGCCGATCGGTAGAAGCGTTTTCTCACAAAATCGTTTGGTGTTGTGGGATGGTTACTATTTGGGTAGGAGGGTGCCGAGCACAAGCTATTGGTACATCATACGGCTTACAGACGGGAGACAATACTCCGGCTGGATCACCGTAAAGAACTTCTACAAGCGCTAATATCCTAAGTTGTTATTAACAATAAATAGGAATTGCATCTTTGTAATTTGCCTAGTTTTTCTGCAATGCACTACGCACAGCGGGCGCAATCCTTTCGCCAAAGATTTCAATTGATTTCATCATCTGTGCATGGTCAGGAGCACCCACATCCATATGTGCAGAAAATCTTGTAACACCCAACATTTCTATAGCGTTTACAATTTTTTCTACAGCATATTCTGCATCTCCTACAATCAAGTGTCCCATGGGTGACAAACCAAAATCATACTGCTGGCGGTGATATGGAGGCCAATTCCTAGATCTCCCAATCCTATCCATCTGTTTAGAGTAGTATGGATAGTACCAGTCTTGCACCTCCTTAGTGTCTTCTCCAAAAAATGCATGCATATGCACCCCCAATTGATAATCCTCCATAGAATGCCCTGCATCTTGCCAAGCTTGCTTATAATACTCCACCAAAGGCAAAAACCTATCTACGGTGCCACCTATGATAGCGATAATCAGCGGAAGACCCAACTTCCCGGCTCTTATAGCCGATGCCGGTGTGCCACCTACAGCTACCCATATTGGAATATTATTGTTTTTGGGGTGCGGAAATATTTCCTGTTTATGCAGCGGTGGTCTAAACTCACCCTGCCAAGTGATTTCTTTATTTTCATTGAGTTGCAACAACAGTCGCAGTTTTTCATCAAAAAGCGCATCATAATCTTTCAAATCCTGCCCAAATAGAGGAAAAGACTCAATAAAAGATCCTCGGCCCGCCATGATTTCGGCTCTACCATCAGACAGCAAATCCACCATAGCAAAATCTTGATATAACTTCACAGGATCTGCACTGCTCAATACCGAAACCGCACTACCCAGTTTTATATTTTTGGTAATCGAAGCCGCAGCGGCCAAAAAAATCTCTGGCGCAGCCACAGCGTAATCCACTCTGTGGTGCTCACCCATGCCAAAGAAGTCCAGACCCACCTCATCCATCCGTTTTACTTCCTGCAAAATTTCTCGCATACGGTCACCCGCAGATTGTATATACCCCCTCTTCTCATCTATCTGCACATCACCAAACATGCCTACACCCAATTCTATCATATCCCTTTTTTTTACTTAGAATTTTATATTCATTTACGTGTCCAGATTTCGGAAAAAGTATTTGCGAAGGGCGGGCTAAATTTAACTAATCCCGATAGCTATCGGGACAATTTCGACAAACCGGAGCAGATGCTTTTTCAGATTGTCTAAATTAAGAAAAAAAATAATATGAAAAGCAGCTGCAGCTAAAGGAATCGCATAGTGGTTTTATATATTCAACCCCGCCTTTTGCAAATACAATGTTAGCAGAAGTGCTTTTATTCATTTAGTCTTTTTTCGTCGTTGATTTTTTCAGGATTTTGTCTAACATCAAATACATCATTTATAATAATTTGGGTTTCATCTACTTTGTAAATTAGTTTGTAATTTCCACTAACCAAATATCTATGATTTTTTTTGAGTCTTTCTAAACTAAGTTCAACTGGACCTGATTCTGGATTTGCGGTAAGTTGTTTTGAAGATTCAAGGATTTGTTTTCTGATTTTATGCGCAACTTTTTTATTTGCTTTTGCAGAATAATAGTCAAAGATTTGTTTCAGATTTTCAATTGCAAATTCAGTCCAAACAATTTTCATAAATTACCAATTCGCAGACATTTTTTCTACATCCTCTTGTGTTTTGAATTTTCCATTTCTAAAATGTTCTTCAGATTTTTCAATTCTGGAAATCAATTCATCAACTGAAAAAGGTCTAAATTCTTGATTATTTTCTTTAGACTTTTTAAAGATGTAATTTTCAATTTTCTCAAAGAAATTTTCATCCTGCAATTGTGCAAGATAAGTTATCAAATTTAGTTTTCGTGTTTGCAAATCCATTTTGTCATATTTATTTCAAATATACAAATTTTGTTTTATGCAAGATTTTTCTAGCATTTCTGCTAACACATAAACAGTGCCTACTCCGGCTGCTAATCGTCAAACTTTACTTTTATTCAAAGCGCAAAAACCCTTGCCACAAAATTTCATCTCACATTCCCGTAGCACAAAAGACAGCAAGCATATCATTATTCACAATTTGTTTTTATCTTTCCCGCATGTTTGCAGATGTTTTAGTGATAGGTTCGGGCATTTCGGGTCTTTCATACGCGCTAAAGGTATCGCAACAGTCACCCGATGCAAAGATTGTGATAGTCACAAAATCAGATGAAGATGAGTCTAACACCAAATATGCACAAGGCGGCCTAGCGGTAGTCACAGATTTTGACAATGACAGCTTCAATAAACATGTAGAGGACACCCTGCGTGCAGGCGATGGGCTTTGCGACCGTGAAGTTGTAGAAATGGTAGTGCGAGAAGGTCCCGTGAGATTCAAAGAAATTGTGGACTGGGGCGCACGCTTTGACGTGAATGATATGGGCACCTATGATCTAGGTATGGAAGGTGGCCATACACAGCACCGCATAGTGCACCACAAAGACATCACCGGTTATGAAATAGAACGCGCCTTGTTGGCAGCAGTTAACAATTCGCCCAATATCACACTACTCTCCCATCATTACGTAGTAGATCTTATCACAGAGCACCATTTGGGCGACGAAGTCTTTGATGAGAGCAACATCACATGCTATGGCGCCTACGTGCTAGATATCTTCTCCAAAAGCATCAAAAAATACACCGCCAAAATCACACTCATGGCCACCGGCGGCGTAGGTCATGTTTATAAAAACACCACCAATCCCATCATAGCTACCGGCGACGGCATAGGACTCGCATCACGCGCCAAAGCCAAAGTGAGTGATATGGCATTCATACAATTTCACCCTACAGCTCTCTATAGTCCATTGGACGGGAACCTGTTTCTCATCTCAGAAGCCGTGCGCGGCTTTGGCGCCAAACTCCGCACCATGGACGGGCAGCCATTCATGCACCTCTATGATGAACGGGAAGAACTCGCATCCAGAGACATCGTGGCTCGCGCTATAGATGACACCATGAAACGCACCGGTAGCGAATATGTAGGCTTAGATTGCAGACACCTCAACCAAGAAGAGTTCATGAAACACTTCCCCAATATCTATGAGCGCTGCAGAGTAGAAGGCTACAACCTATTCCAAGAGCTCATTCCTGTAGTTCCGGCACAGCATTATTTATGCGGTGGTATAGAAGTAGATATGGACGGGCAGAGCAGCATTCACAACATGTTTGCCGTAGGCGAATGCACCCGCACCGGTTTGCACGGCGCCAATCGCCTCGCGTCCAATTCCTTACTGGAAGCCATGGTTTATGCCCACAATGCAGCCATGAAAACGGTGCAGTACCTCAAGCAAAACAACTTCAACATGCAGCAGCTCAACTCCATACCAGAGTGGGATGACTCCCAAGCACAAGTCATGGATGAAATGGTAGTACTCAGCTTCCTGCGCAAAGAGCTGCAAGCTCTGATGAGCGACCTCGTGGGTATAGTGCGGAGCAATGAAAGACTCAAACTTGCGCTTATCAGAGAAAAAGACATATTCACCTCTGTCAAAGAAATTTACAACTTCAGCGTAGTATCGCCGCAACTCTCAGAGCTCAGAAATCTCAGTAGCGTAGCACACCTCATCATCACGCAGAGCATAGCGCAGACAGAAAACAGAGGCGCATTTTTCAACAAAGATTTAGTTCCCAAAAATTAAAACAATCATGCAAAACAAGCCCTGGTTCGTCACAGAAGAAAAACTGAAATTTGCCATACAGCAAGCATTCATAGAAGATATTGGTAGCGGAGACCACTCCACACTCGCCATCATACCCCTAGACACGCAAGACAGCGCCCAACTCCTCGTCAAAGACACAGGCATACTAGCCGGCGTAGAGTTGGCCCAATTCATATTCCATCAGTATGATCCGGAATTGCGAATAGAGCATCTCATAGCAGATGGTACTGCCGTGCAACCAGGTGACATTGCCTTTCGCGTGCACGGCTCAGCCCGCTCCATACTCAGCACAGAGCGCCTAGTGCTCAATTGCATGCAACGAATGGGCGGCATAGCCAGCCTCACCCACACCATGGCAGCACAAATCGCGCACACACAAGCCAAGCTACTAGACACCCGCAAGACCACACCCAACTTCAGACTCTTTGAAAAATGGGCCGTGAGCATAGGCGGAGGCCACAACCATAGATTTGGGCTCTATGACATGATCATGCTCAAAGACAACCACATAGACTTCGCTGGCGGCATCACAAGAGCCGTACAGCAGACAAGAGACTACCTAGAAAAGCACAACCTACAGCTCGCTATAGAAGTAGAAACCCGCAACATGGCAGAGGTAGAAGAGGCACTGCGCGTGCAGCCAGACCGCATCATGCTAGACAACTTCAGTATAGAAGATACCGCCAAAGCAGTAATACTCATAGATCAAGCCTGCGAAACAGAAGCCTCAGGCGGCATCACCCTCCAGACCCTCAAAGAAGTCGCAGAAACAGGCGTGGACTACATATCCTCCGGCGCATTGACCCACTCCGCACACAACATGGACCTCAGCCTCAAAGCCATATCATAAACAACAGATTTACAAATAGATAAACCTCAAAAAGCAGATTTTTTTTTGATTTGGGCGGCACCCTTTTCTGGGCAATAGGTGAAATCGATGTATGATTGCACTTTTGGTGTAGAAAAACGTTAAGATTTCCCGCAAACAATTGGAAAAAAGCCCAGAAAAGCGTCGGTGTACGGCTATTACTCCGCAGCAGCCCCTGCGCAGTCAGTCGCCAAAGCTCAATTTTCCTGCCGTCAATTGGCTTTGGCGCTTCCTGCTGGCAGGTTCTGCTTTGCGGGGTAGCCACCTCCCACCTGCCGCGGGTGAATGGAGTGGGGTTTTGTGGTGAAGTTTTTGAAGTTGAATGAGTGGAAATGGCGTGGGTTAAGCAATCTAACATACTCTACTTTTATTTCATCTAATGGCATGTAGAAAAGCTCTGGTGGTATTTATATTGACAATTTATGTTGTCTTATACCAATAAATTTGTCTGATGGTTTAGGAGGAAAGAACAAAACTATTGCTCACCATTTATATTTAATGAGTATCCACCCCACCAACTACATCTTTCATATTTGATGCAATAGTTTATAATTTTGCGGGTAAAGTTCTTTGATATTTTTGTGGTTGATGGTGTTTATGTTTTGCAGGGTGTGTTTGAGCCATTCAAAGGGGTTTACTTCATGTTTTTTGCAAATGGCAAAGAATGAATAAATCATGGCGGCGCGCTGTGCTGCATCGTGGCTTCCGGCAAACAAATAGTTTTTTCTGCCCAGGGCAACCGGACGGATGCTGTTTTCTACCGGGTTGTTGTCAATCAGTAAAATACCGTCATACAGATAAGCCGATAACGCATCCCACCTGCTTATGGCATAAGTCATGGCTTTGCCAATGGAGCTTTTGGGCAATACCTTTTTGATTTCTGCCGCAATCCACTTGCCAAGTTCGTTGATCACCGAAAGAGATTCTTCTAACCTAAGTTCTTTGATGGCTTTTGGTGTTAAACCATTTTCTTTTGCATATCGTTCGAGGGCATATAATTTTTGAATCAAATACAATGTATGCTCAGCACGTTCCCGATCATTGTCCAAAGCTCTTTCAAACTCTCTGCGTGCATGTGCCCAACACGCCAAATGGGTGACATCTTTTTGTTTGCCATATTGTTGATAAGCTGAATAGCCATCTGTTTGTAGATATCCTTTGAATCCATCCAACATATGGGCAGCCGACTTTGCAGCCCGGCTGGGCTTGTAATCAAACAAAGTAGTGTTGTCTATTGGATTGTGATAAACCCAATAGTAGCCCAAATGCGTAGCGCCTTTTTTGTCTTTGTCCAGTACTTTAATGGTGGTTTCGTCTACTTGAAGATAACCTTGTGAGCGGGTATCTAACACCAGACTTTCATAAAGGGGTTCAAGTTTTTGCAACGCCTGCCTGGTCCAACCCTCCATGGTGGATGAGGGGATTTCGATGCCGTCTCTTGCAAACCTTTGTTTTTGACGATATAGTGGCAGATGATCCAGGTATTTGTCGGTCAAGAGAAGTGATAGCACCGATGCACTTGGGATGCCTTTATCGATCACACGCTCTGGAAGTTCACCAATCTTTACGCCTTGGCCGTTTTTATGGGCATATTTGTGCCGAATATATCTTTTGATATAAAATTTAGCAGGCTGATATTCCAGTTCTTCTGTAATTTCCTTTCCGATGCAAACCATGTCTGACAGGTCACCCTCAGGATGGATTTCAACCTCCTCTACGGGCAGATGCTCGGGAAGCTTTGCACGTCCTTTGTGGTTGGGTCTTTTGCGGGTATAAGTTATTTTTTCCTCGATTTGCTTTTCTTGTTGCTCTTTCTGGATTTCATCCATTTCAAAGGGTAACATTAATTGATTAGGATCCGCTTCAAACCGCTCGCGCTTTTGGCCGAACAACATCCGT
>JAUNRT010000092.1 GCA_030535475.1 Weeksellaceae bacterium
AAAAAAAAATATAGAATATTAGTGTGCTAGCATCAACAGAATAACCCTATAAGATGTTGGAAATTAGATATTATATTCGAAAAGTTGAAGGCCATAAGTCTGGTGCTAAGGCTTGTGTTTTTGCAAATTGGCGGAATATGTTCTTGTTTAAAATGATTGCCACATGTACGCAAGAATCCTCCAGTATTCAATAAAAAATGCCTCCCGTTTCGAGAGGCATTTTTTGCATTAGGTTTAGGAATAAATTATTTCACAATCAATTTTTTAGTAATCCCTTCAGTGGTTTTTATGAAGTACAATCCCGGCATCAGTGCTGTAGTGTCCACCATCAAAGCGTCTTTTGCGTTCCACAACATTCTGCCTGTTACATCATATATGGCATACTCTACCGCTCTATTGAAGTAGAGTGTTTCACCTTTTCTCACAGGGTTTGGAAACACAGCGAGTGTTTGAGGTGCAACTACAACTTGCTCTGTAGCAGAAAGTAATTTTTTGTCTATTTCATAAATGGTAAGGGTGCCGCTCACCTCATTGGCTACTACTATATAAGCCTTGCCAGTAGGCGAATCTTCAGAAGCTATGTACAAGATACCTTCAGCACCCAAATCTCCTCCATAGGCAGATGTGCTTCTCGTATTTTTGTAATCTACAAAAACAGGTGAATTAGGATTTGTAACGTTATATACCATTACACCACCAATGCGTTCTAAGGATATGAAGGCAAAAGTTTCTCCGCCAAAGGCTCCCAATGTGATTCCTTCTGGTTCTGGCCCTTTGGAACGGCTTCTTACTTTGGCAGTATTGCTACCATGGTCTGCATTAAATATGCTGGTGTAATGCTCTGCAGTATAGCGCTCAAAGTCATCACCACTATCATATACAATTTGCTGCGTATCTGCATTGAAGATAGAGAATGAGCGTGCGCCTACACTATTTATTTCTTCAAAAACACCATCACCCGTGTGATCTCCATTGAGATTTGTGACTCTGAATCTACCTAGGTTGTAAGATTGCTTGAGCATTTCTGCATGTGGGAAATTGTCAGGATTTAGTTGATAGGAGTTGGAGCCTACTGTTGTGCGTTCATTGAGCGTAGCAAATTCCTTCTCATCTCCTTCATTGGCGGTGAGTACGTAGTTTACACCATTTACTTGGTAGCTGGCAATGGCATCTGGTATATAAAATGACTTTACCGGCCAATTGGCTATCAAAATCTCTCCATTGTTGTCAGAAACATCAAATCCATTGCCTGGCAACATCATATCTTTCTTGCCCAAAGCCCACAAGTTTGTCACTGTATTGTTGGCTAGGTTTATCTGGCCAATAGCATTGTTTTCTTGAAACGCAACCCAAGCGGTTTGCCCGTCTGCTGATATGGTGATGTACTCTGGTTCTAAGTCTTGAGATAGAGTGCTAGAAGCTTTGAGTTTGCGTATACCGCTGGCTACTAGGCTAGATTCCATTGAGTTGAACTGGGTGAAGTAAAGTGTATTAACATCAAATTGTGTGAGGTTTTCAACTCCATTGGCTAGGTTGATGATGCTTACAGAGCCTTCAGGATCAATGGAGTAGTCATGGTTGGGTTCACCTTCGTTGGCAGTGAGCACTTTGCTGGCATCTGGCGTGAAAACTATCATATCTGGCAATGCACCAACTGTTACTTGATTGATGTAGTTACCATCAGTGTCAAAAAATACTACTGAACCATCTAGTTGTGGATTGACATTGGGCGATGCTACGGCTACTATACCATTTTTCACAGCTACACTGGTGAGTGTGCCATACTGTGACATATCTATGCTAGCAAAAACACTGGGTGCAGCTGGATTGCTAAAATTTATAATATCTAGCGTAGCTGTGGTACCGCTGGTTGTGAACAATCTCTGGCTCACAGGGTCAAAATCTACGATCTCTGTGCTGGCGGAGTTTTCACCCGATGGGTCAAAACTACCTATGTAGTTGAGTTCTATTTGTTGACTGGGTACCGGTGCAGAAGAATCATTGTCTATAATATATATAGTTGCTAGGCTGTTGCCTTCAATGGCAACATTGTTGGGGTTTTCCAAGCTTAGTACAAAATACTCTGCATGTTGTTCTACTTCATTGTCATCTATAATTGGGATTTCAACCACATATTCGGTTGGTGATTCCGGGGTTAGGTAAATGGTCTGTGTAGCAAAATCAAAGTCATTTTGATCTGCTGTGCTCCAAGGCGCTGGTTTTACTACCAAATCAAATGAAGCTTCTGTGGGCTCACTGATGTTGATAATTAAGGCCAAGGTCCCATGATTTTCATGCACAGTGAAAAAATTATTTGCGAGTGATATAGACGTACCTGCAGTTGTGAAACTGGTAGAAGATGATTCTGTGAGGATATTACCGCTCATATCTTCTATCATGCCTGGCACTATTGCAATATGGTATGTTGTATTTGGCGCTAAAGCCTGTATTGGTGTAAGTGTGATAGTAGCTCCATTGATTTCTGCTGTGTATTGTACGGATTCACCTTCAGCATTCGCTATGCTAAATTGTATGAAACTAGATATGTTTTCAGATGTGATTTCATCTCCTGATGATAATCTTATTTCTTCGTTGAAACTAATGATAGGTTGCACAGAAGTTGCGACATCTGTAGTGTTATTGGCCGGATTGAAACTTGCTACAGGAGGTGTTGTGTCCTCGCCGCCTGCTTCAGTGCCTTCAACTGTGAAATTGTCAAATCTATTGTTGCCAACATTGCCACCACTTCCGGTAGAAAATTCTACTCTAAGCGCAAAATTTGGGTTGTCATTGACAAAAGCCGTTTGGCTGAAATCAAGAACCTGCAAGGTAGGATTGCCGTTATTGGGTTCTATAGTGGTAAAAGTTTCAAAGTTTACACCATCTGTGGAGTATAGCCAGGTTTGCGTACCAGCGCCTGAACCAGATCTTCTGGTAGCAAATTGCACTACAATATCTTGAAAACCTGTGGTAGGCAAGCTGAATTCTAATGCGCCTCCAATGGGGTTATTGAACCTAAGGTGAGTTCCTGCTGGGTCTCCATTTCTGGCGTTTAAGTTTTCTACATCAAAGTTTTGTCCTGTACCATTGGCAAAGGCTATTTCGCTTTCTCCACCTGCGATGTGGCTGATGGCAGCACCGGCTACAAGCATAGTGTTGGGTGCTGTGAGGCTCTCTACTGTGGTGTTGTCATTGAAATTCCAGTAGTGAATCAAGTTCTGCGCCGATGCCTTGGAAGAAAATGCTAGGAGCATTGCCAAAAGCAAGTAGGCAAGAAGTAAATTTTTTGTCATGTAATTGCAATAAAAGTTTAATGCGCAAATTTCTTTTGGGTATGTTACTTAATGCTTATGACCGTAATAATTTTACTTTATCATTTTGTGCTATTTATGTATTTATTGTTAGGAATTTTTTAGTTGCTCTTTATAATCAATGCGGTTTGAAAAAGTGTTTGAAGACATGGAATTGCTCCATGAGTTTTGAGGTGATCAGCTCAACATTTGTTACTCACTTGATTGATATACGTGAATAGGGAGCTTTTTTTGTATACTTCAATTTTAAATGATGGAGCGAAGCGCGGCAGGTGGGAGGCGTAATGCCGTACTAAATAAAAAAGTCCATTTAAAAGGCATTCAGCGTAGCTAACCTCCGCAAGGTTTTTTGGCTTTGGCAAAATGTGAGCTGCAGGGGTTTGGAGCTCCTGCGGAAAAACCATGCAGCCACAATTTTGCAGCCAAAAAACCGCGGAGTAATAGCCGTACACCGACCCTTTTTTGGGAAATTAAAAGGTGGATAATTTAGAAAATGTTTGATATTGCAGAAGAAACGAATATCCCATGTCTAGCCGAATTTTCCCAAAAAAGGGTGCCGCCCAAATAATAAAAAAACCTCACCAGAAATAGGTGAGGAGTAATAGTGAACTTTGATGTAAGCGGTGTGTTTTACCTCTTAATAATACGTTGGCTGATGATACTGCCATCATGCAAATGGGCATTGAGTACATAAATACCTGTAGGCAGGTGGTTTAAACTTAAAATTAAGGTGTTTCCAGACCACTGGGTTTGTGCCTTTGTGACTTGCCCTGCGGCGTTATATAGCATTATATGACTAATCTCTGCTTGGTGGATGCCAGTGATTTGTGCGGCGTCTTTTACTGGATTTGGTGAGACTTGTATCTGGCGTGTTGCGACTTCTTGTATAGAAAGGTTGCCATCTTTGAGTTTGGAAATGACACCCGTATTCATGGCTATGACGTAGAGTTCTCCTTGATGATCTTCTCCAAAACCTGTGATGCTGCCGCCGAAAGGGGTTGACCAGGTGATTGTACCGCCATCATGCGCTATGTAGCCAATTCTGTTGGCGCAGAAGTCTGCGAAGAAATACTTGTTTTGCAATCCGGGATATGTGGCGCCGGTGTATTCGTATCCGCCAATAATCGAGCAAAAACCGCCACCTAGGCTAT
Organism: Weeksellaceae bacterium; assembly: GCA_030535475.1. Lineage (GTDB taxonomy): Bacteria > Bacteroidota > Bacteroidia > Flavobacteriales > Weeksellaceae > JAUNRT01. The sequence goes on from JAUNRT010000092.1 coordinate 4,463, forward strand.
AGTGCGCTACAGGAAATGTGTAGTGGTCTTGGCTCTCGCAGCCGGTGAGCGAGTAAGGTTCATTGGCTTCATAGCAACGCCAGCCAAAATTGAGTCCTGGTGTGTGTGGTGCTGTGATTTTGTTGATTTCTTCATAGGCGTTTTGTCCTACGTCCGCTATCCATAGAGTGCCATTTTCCCTGTTGAAGCTGAATTTCCAAGGGTTCCGCAATCCGCTGAAGAATATTTCATCTCTCTCACTACTATTGACATAAGGGTTGTCTGCGGGGATGCTATATGGGCTGCCGCTGTCAACATCTATTCTCAACATTTTGCCCAATAGTGAAGTGAGGTTTTGTGCCAGGTTTTGTGGGTCGCCACCGCTGCCACCATCGCCCATGCCTATGTATAGATATCCGTCTGGCCCAAATTTCAGTGTTCCTCCATTGTGATTGGAATAGGGTTGTGGGATGGTGAGCAGGATTGTTTCGCTAGCTGCATCCGCCAAGTTGGGGTTGGTAGCTGATACTTGATAGCGTGCTATAATTGTTGCTCCATCTGGTTGCCGTGTGTAGTTGACGTAGAAATATCCATTTTGTGTGTATTCTGGATGAAATGCCAGTCCTAATAATCCTCTTTCTCCACCAGATATAACTCTGTTGCCGATAGAAAGAAAGTTGGGTGAGAGTACTTCTCCGGATTCTTGTATGATCTTTATGTTCCCGGGGCGTTCTACTACAAACATGCGCTGGTCACCAGCATTGGCCATAGCAACCGGGCTACTGAAACCTGTTGCAAAGGTCTCAAGCTGCAATTGCTGTGCAGAACCATATATGCTTAGAATGAGTAATAATGCACTTATTTGTTTCATTTTTTGATGATTTTTCGGTTTACAGTATTACCATCTATGGTGATTTTCACGAAATATAAACCAGGTGCTAAATGGGAAATCTTTACATCCTGATCAATGGCTGTGGTTGTGTGTAGTAGCTTGCCGCTAGCGTCCATGATTTCTAATGAGCCTGCGCTGAATCCTTCTGCGATTTGCACCTTGAAATGGTCTGTTGCCGGATTGGGATACAGGGCGATGCCACGAAGTCTATCAACCTCTTCTACAGCCATGTTGGATGCGTTTTCGGTCAACATCATGATTTGGTTGATGCCCACATTGGTATAAGTATCTACAACGCCAGAGGGCCATTTCACTCGAACGCTTTCTATGATATCATCTGAGCCAAGACCGAAATGAGGATTGAGAGTATGCATGTGTCTGAAACCTTCGCCGCTTCGCACTTCACGTATCATAGTACGATGATTGGTGGTAACTTCTATACGCGCGCCGATACCATTTCTATTGCTTGTAACGCCTTCCATGTTGAAGATTATCCAATTGTTGTTGTTACCTTGGTTGATGTATAGATTGTTACCTGCATAGACGTCAAGAAATCCATCTTGGTTGAGATCGCCCACGGAGCCAGTAGAAAATGGAGTAGAAACCTCTACAAAATTAAAATCTCCCATGTTGAGAAATATTCTATTGCCATTGCCCGCAATATCTAAGTAGCCATTGTTGTCAAAATCAAATGTGAAGTGCTCTATCGAAGTGCCTCCTATGCTTTCAAATATGGTGCTGCTTGTGATGTCAGTGAAGGTTCCATCTCCATTGTTTCTAAACATTTTATGCCAACCATTCGCGAATGAATTCACCCCAACAAACACGTCCATAAATCCATCATTGTCAAAATCACCCCATGCAGATGACCATCCTTGGGTTGAGATACCCAAACCTGCTTCTTCAGCTACCTCTGTAAATGTGCCATCACCATTATTGCGAAATAAGTTGTCTCTACTGCGATCTAGCCCACCTCCACATTTAGTGATATGTAGATCTAGATGTCCATCATTGTTATAATCTACCCAAAGCGATCCATAGTTTCCACCGCTGGGAAAATCTCCTAAACCGCCTTGATGAAACGTAAGATTGCCCTCTCCATCATTCATATAATATACGTTTGGAGCGACATCATGACACACAAAAGCGTCTAGGTGCCCATCATTGTTGATGTCAACAAAATTGGATCGTTGGGAAAATACATAATTGTTTGTGGTTATGTGGGTGTAAGCTGTACCTGTATTATTGGCTAAGAGAAAGCTTACTCCTTGTCCGCCGCCAAGCAGTAAATCATTGAATCCATTTGCTGTAAGATCACCGGCTGCCATGCTCCAACTAGGCATATGGGAAATATTGGGAACAGGTATGGCCTGATAGGTAAATCCACCGGTAGGGTTTTGCTTGTTTATATGCAATCCAATGTTGCTTACACCTACAATGTCATCAAAGTAGTCGCCATTGATGTCTACAACGCAGATTTTATAGTTGCCTGGCGTTTCCAAATTAGTTGGTTGGAAAAACAATTGTGCTTGGAGACTGCCTGCAGTGGCAAAACCCAAGATCATTAAGTAGAATTTTTTCATGTGATAAGTGAATGTTTTGAGATTATGTGAAGTAGTATTATTCAGCGCATGGTTCGAGAGAAGTAATCCATTGATTCACCATATCGATTGCCTCTTCATTGCGAATGGAAGTACCGATCAAAGGCATGATTAAATGGCTTTCTGTTGAGCGAAGTCTATGCAAAAGATTGGAATTCATGTGATCACCAGGTTTTATAATATGTGATGGGCTGAAGCTGAGCCATGGCCCTATATCTTGCACCGGTTCTTCACAAACTCCCATATTTGCTGCAATATCTGTATCCTTGAAGTCAAGTCTAAGATTCATGTAGTTGCAATGACCGGTGTCATTATGGCAAGAGGAGCAATTGCTGTCAAAGTAAGAGCGTATGCGAAGTTCAAGTGGTTTGGTTTCGTCTCTATGATCTACAACAGTGACAATATTGCTAGGGTAATCAGCATTGAGGTACCCAATATCTCTCCATTTTTGCAATTGGTTTTTGGTATTGTTGGCGTATGTATAGTTACTATTGAGATTTTGAGGTTTGGGACCTAATGGTACATTAACCTCGTTTGACTTGTGGCAAGTGTGACATTCAGCCTCAGAGGGTATTCTGTAATTAGCTGTTTTGGGTATGCCGGCTTCTATCCATGAAAGTGCAACGTTGTCACCGGTAAGATCTAAGTGAGCTTCTGTTTGCTGTTCGTTCCATATATAATTGGCAAAAATCCATCCTTCAGGCTTCTTGATCATGAGTCTGGTCTCTAAAATTTTGGTAGTATTACCGGGTTGCACATGGTCATAATAGAAGGTTTTGACAAGCATAGTGCCTGTAGGGAAGTTGATTGCATTATGGTCTCCAGCATAGCTTGCTCTTACATTCTGTGGCATCCAAAGAAAACGTTTTTTCTTAGCGTAGTCTGTAAACAATGGTGAGATGAGCTCATAGGGCACCACTCCAGGATTTGGAATTTGATTTTTTAGGTTGCCAGAAAAGAAATTGTAATCACTAAGATTTTGATAGGGCACTGCATTGATGTCAAACACTACAGGCGACACAAAATTCGATTCATCATCATTGATGGGTTCTTCAAAATCATTGCATGAAATAATGAATAAACAACCAAAAAAGAAGTAAAAGAAATTTTTCATTTTATAAGAGTACATATAGCAAAGTTAAATCAATTTTTGATTCATTTGTAAGAATTGTTATGATATTTAGATGAATTAAAAGTAAATGTAGACAATTTTCATCATTTGTAATAGAAAAAACTGCAAAAACATGAGTTCTTTGAATATCTGGATTTTTCACAAACTGATGTATAAACCAAGAAAAAAATAAAAATATATATCTTTGCCTTTCCAATAAAAAAATGATTACATGGCACTAGAAATTACAGATGGTAACATAGAGGAAGTATTGAATACTGAAAAACCAGTATTGATTGACTTTTGGGCAGCATGGTGCGGACCTTGCCGTATGGTTGCTCCAACCATTGAATCCTTACATACAGATTATGGTGATAAGGCTGTTATAGGCAAAGTAGATGTAGACGTAAATCCAGAAACAGCTTCTAAATATGGTATCAGAAATATCCCTACATTATTATTTATCCAAAACGGAGAAGTAGTAGATAAAGTAGTAGGAGTTGTACCAAAAGATCAATTGGCACAAAAACTTGATGCCTTGATGTAAAAAATTTGGTGGATTAAAATATTGTTGTATATTTGCAAACGCAAAACAGCAATGTTGAGTTCTGATCCGGTAGTTCAGTTGGTTAGAATACCTGCCTGTCACGCAGGTGGTCGCGGGTTCGAGTCCCGTCCGGATCGCAAAAAGCCCTTAGAATTTCTGAGGGCTTTTTTTATTGAATAAATTTGATCTGTGATTTAGTTCCGGTTTTCGGATGTGCCAACACTTGAGTATGGATAGGCTAAGATTCCCTAAGCTTTCCAATTGTTTAATATCTTCATTTTTTAATACAGTTGCATGATTTGCTCGTTTAATTTTTTAGAAGAATGTAATTTCTTTCAACATGCACTAACATTATCTGCGATGTAATTTTGTCAATCAAAGATTTCCTTTCTGTCTTCTTTATTTCGAAATATGTAACTATTCAATTCTAAAATAAAATAGTCAAAAAACATTCTAAGTTTATAGCAATTGAAAATCTTTTTTCTATCTTGGCGGAAGATTTTAAGATGTTGAAAAATGAACTTAAATACCCCTCATCAAACTTCAGGGAATAGTCTTAATACTATAGAGCAGCTGGAATTTCAAAATGGAAGTTTAGCACAACAACATTTTGTTTGTGTTAAAAATAGATTGCTGGATATAAACAATTGGTTTACAATTTGCGACAATACGCACTCCAAATTCTGTCTATGCGGTATTGATGGCTTGGAGAAGTCAAGTGCATTGCAGGCGGGTGATTTCATACGAATAGAAGTAAAAGGTCCGCAAAATACCTCGGGTGACGGCGACGATTGGGTGATGGTGGAGAACATCATTGATAAACCAAATGAATTTTCTTTCAGAGTGAGACCATGTTCTGCACCAACTAATAATTCTGATAAAATAGCTCATTTTTTTGATGAACGCTCTACAAATACCTTTGGAGTAAGATGTACAGATAGGTATGTGATTGTAGAAATTAATGGTAGAAATGAACATATAAATTCTGAAGGACTAGATATGGCAAATTCTTTGCGAAATACAGCAATGGCATTGGGCGGATTTCTTTTTGGTAGTAAATCTCAATGGGAAAAGCTTGCTCAAGGTCTTTTAGCACAACAAAGCTGATATGAACGTAGTATTATATGATGGCGATTGCGGATTTTGCAACTTTTGGGTACAATGGATTCTTGAAAGAGATACAAAGGATCAATTTCAGTTTGCGTCATTACAAAGCGATTTTGGACAATCTTTTTTAGTAAAAAATAATTTGCCTATTGCGCATTTTGATACCCTATACCTTTTGCAAGAGGATCGACACTTCACCAAACTGAAAGCGGTTGCGGAAATTGGACGGATTCTCGGTGGGAGTTATAGGTTTTTGATCTTACTGAAATTCTTACCTGATTTCTTATCAAACTTCATTTACGATCGTGTTGCAGCAAACCGGCAAAAATTAGCTTCCGCCAATTGTCTTTTGCCTACGATAGAGGAGCGTAAAAAATTCATTGGAAATCATATTTAATAATAATTCCGTTTTTTCTAATTAGATAAAAGAAATATATAACGGAATTATTTTATTAAACATTTTTATTTGCTAAATACAATTCTGTAAAGGAAGTCGTAAAAAATAATTCATTACATTATGTACTTTTTTGAAAGTCAAAGTCTTACGTATAATTAGGGCTTGCTGTTTTTTGCATATTTAATTGAAATTCAGTATATTTACGT
>JAUNRT010000093.1 GCA_030535475.1 Weeksellaceae bacterium
ATTTTTGAAATTGTTGAAAAAGAGGGAAAAGCAAATTGCGCAACGGTCTTGATTTCTCTTGAGACATTCAAAAACACGACTGATTTGGGCAATGATTATTACGTTTGCTGCTTGTGCAGTTAGCTGCTAGTGGAGCATCTTTATTGCTGGTGTGGCAGCACCCACTCTCTCTGCACGGTGTCATAGGTGTTGCGCTCATCCGGAAATTCTATGAGGTATTCCGGGTCTGTGAATCGAGTTTCATACTGCTGCAAATCAGCGCCTTGCAAATACTCTTGAAAGAGCTTGGCAGTGGTAGCTTCCAGCTCTGGCACTTCCATTTTCCAGGTACGGAATTTTTCTTGGTAGTGCGTGATTTCGCCGTTGGTTTGGCGCAGCTTACCTACTGTGGCTACGCGCTTCTCTTTCATGCTAGGCGCTATTTTGGTAATGGCAAAGTATATGCTGCCATCTGGTTGAGGTGCGTAGTATAGTAGCTTTGCGTCACGGGCTTTTTCACGATAATACTGGTCATGCTCAGCCTTGAATATGTCTTGTTTCTGAGTTTTTTTCGGCTGCTTTTCAAAGTAGCGGCTTATGCTGTATTTGAAGTCTGCTATTTCTTGTGGGCTGAGGTGATTTTGCGGATCCCAGTCGGCTAGGGTTTCCGGTGCTACTGTGACGTGTTGCAATGCGCTCTGCGGCTGGTTGTTGGTGGCAGGTGCTGTAGTTGTTGCAGCTTCTTGAGATTGCTGACAGGCTGTGAGCCAAAATATGCATAGAATGTAGCCAATGCTGCGCATGATGTGAAATTTTTTACGTGTGATGATTCGGGTAGATTTCATGCCTCAAAGCTAATGAAATAGACGGTGATGTCCAAGGTTTTTGTACAGGTTTTGAGGATATTTGGGTTATAGAAAATCTCCTTGTTTTGCCCAGAGTGTTTGGGGTATTGGCCGGTGGCCAAATGGCCTTGAGGGCTGGCCTAGCCCCGACGCGAGCGGCTATCCTTGCACGGGCTGTGGTGTGTGATGCCGCCGCTGCCGGTACCGGGTCACGGCGATAGCCTGAGAGTGTGCCGGCAGCGGCTGGCAGAACCACCACAGCTGTGCAAGATAATAGCGGGCGGCGGGAAATAGCTCCTAAAAAAATAAACTGCATAGAAAGATTTAAGAAAAAAAAACCGCCTCTTGCGAGACGGTTCTTCTTTGTTGCTGTATGGTTGTAACTAATTAATAGTTTGCCATTACCGGGTTCCACTCTGTCCAGCCTTGTGTCCAGTCTGAGCTACCAAATGCACCGATGTATGGTACTGATTGGAAGAAGCCTGTAGAAAGTCTTGGATGTGAGAAGTCTGCACCGCTTGTAAGGGCGCCTGAGTTTACTACAAATGTAGGTGTGCTATACTGCTCTTTGGTTCTTGAGCCAAACCATAGGTTTTGGTTAAGTCCTAGGTCGCTCAATACTTGTGCGTAGTTATCATTTGTATAGTTAGTGATTGTAGTATTGTTTGCCTCCCAGATAGCCTGAGCTGCAGTAGCCATGTCTGCGTTTCCACCACCGAAAGTAGTTGATGGAGCTACAAGGATGTTGTTGATCAATGCGCCTGTACCTGCATTGTAGTTATCTACTACAGACTGTTGGTTCATACGAATACCTCTTGGGAATCCTTGGAATACAGAGTTAGCAATGGTAACAGCTGTTCTTCTACGTAGATCTATAGCGTGTTGGAAGTTGGCGTTGATAGACTGTGTAGCTGTGAGTCTTGGACCTACTACAGTGAAGTTAGAGAATGTACCTGTTGTAAGGAAATCTGTAACGTTGTCATTTGGACCGTTGTCACACTCAAATGCGTTTGAACCTGATTGGTCTGCGTAAGATGGGTAACGGATTACTACACCAAATTGTACGTTTCCGCTGTAGCCATAGTCCACATCATAGTCATCATCCCAGATACCGAGTGAGATGAAGTTTTTACCATCTACGTTACCACCGAACCACTCAAATCCGTCATCACCACCGAATGATACCATAAGGTTTTCCATTACTGTACCGGCTCCTACAGAACCCATAGTGATAGAGTTGGTTTCGTTGTTTGGCGTCAATTCTATACCTGCAAATTCTACTCTCATGTATTTCATAACACCTGAGTTGTCATTGCTGTCGTTACCACCGAACAATACGGCTGGCGTGATACCTTCTACTGCCGGCTCACCTTGGTTGTTTGGTGCTCTACCTACGATTACCAATCCACCCCAGTCTCCTCTGTCGCGCTCACCAGGTCCTTGGTTTGAGGTCATGATGATAGGGTTGTTGGCTGTACCTTCTGCCATGAGTTTACCTCCTCTGTTTATCACCAATGTACCTTTGGTAGCTTTCTCACCTAGGATGAGTGTTCCGGGTTGAATGGTAAGCACTTGACCGTTCTGTACAAACACTTGACCACGAAGTAGGTATGTAGTGTTTGCATTGAGTGTTTGAGTAGCTAAGTCCCCGCTCAAAACTACGATTTCGTCTGGTTGCTCGATGATAGGCGTTACGTCATCATCATTGTTGCTACAAGAAAATAGGGTGCCTGCTGCAATAGCCATAAGCCCTAAGTTCTTAAAATTGAAATTCATTTTCATCATTTTCATAATTTTTTGTGTGATGTATTTTTTATGTTTATTTCTGTTTTGGAATTATAGGTTGATGGTGGCAGAAAGGCTGATGTGCTGCCCCATTTTATACTCTTGGAATCTGTCATCTACATTGGTGTCTATGCGGTTGTTGCGGTCTGCATCCATATACAATCTGTACGGTGCATTGAGTATGTCTTTGATGCCAAACTTCATAGAGAAAGCATTGTTGAACTTTTTGCTGATGCTGAAGTCTAGTTGGTCTCTTGAGAGCTCATAAACGTCTGGGAAGTTCTGGTCTCCTACTAGGTATATTCTATCACCAATACGGTTGTAGATAAAGCCTATGTTCCAGAAGTCTCTTGTATCATAACCCAAAGCCACGTTGAGGATATATGGCGATTGACCCTGTAGTGGTCGCACTCTGGTTTGTGCAGTTGCACGCTCACCAAGATCTACTTGTGAGTAGATGTAGGCGGCATTGAGGTTGATAGACAAGTTGTTGATAAATGGATTGTTGGTAACGTTTCTGAAGCTTTTTCTGATTTCTAGCTCGGCTCCAAAGTTTCTTGCATAGTCTCCGTTGTCAAACGTCATAGATCTGTTCTCGGTAACTATCTGTAGTATGTTTTCTATAGGATTGTTGAAATGCTTGTAGAAGGCGCCAATGCTTATGGTCTCTACTGTAGAAGGATACCACTCATAGCGTAGATCTATGTTGTGTATGTCTGCATTTTGCAAATTAGGATTACCCGTAACGATGAGGTTTTGCTGGAAGTTGTAGAATACAAATGGTGCAATCTCACGAAACTCAGGACGGTTGGTGGTGCGACCATAAGCTAACCTCAACAATGAGTTTTCATGTAGATTGTAAGCCACGTTGAGGGATGGTAGCAATATGTTTTGCTGCAGATCTACATTTACTTGTCCTTGGAAGGTTTGTGATTGTAGTTCTTGCTGATTGCGCTCGAATCTGAGACCTGCTGTGACATCAAAGCTGCCAAGTGTGTACTCTAGCTGTCCATAACCCGCCATAAGTAGGTTGGAAGAGGTGTATGCGTCTTGTGGGTTGGTACCTTCTGAGAGCACCCAACCATCTGTATTGTTCACATTGGCATCACTGAATATGATACTATTATGCATGGTTCTGAGGTCTGCTGCTCTGGTTCCGCCTACATATCCCGGGATGATGTAGGAAAAGTATCTGGCTCCGAAATCTCTGGTTTTGTAGTCCGAGTACATACCTATTTTCACTCTGTTGGATGGATTGTCCTCATTGAGTTGATAGGTGAAGTTTGCAGAACCGTTGGTTGAGTACTCTTTCAACTCACCAAAGAATCGACTGGTGTCAAATAAGTTTGAACTCGGCGGTGCTATCACTTCATAAGAATCTGAACTTCCTTCATCTCTGAAAGATCTAAGTCTTCGTAGGTCTGGTTGATCTTGGTATATATAGTTACCACCCAACACCCAATCGAAATTGTGTCTTCCTACTGGATGCTCACCCATCAATTGGCCTATGTACATTGTACGGCTAGTGTAGTTGAGCTCGTAGTTGCGAAGTTCACGGCCGGGTTGTTGTTGGAAGTTGTAACCTTCACGTATTACTACTTCATTTTGCCCAACTTGGTTAAATAAATTTTTGAACTTGATTCTGTGTCTTCCAAATCTATACATCCAGTTGGACATAAGGTTGATTACAATCTCTTGACGGCTGAAATTGTCTAAATATTCCTCCCATGGTTGAGATTCACTAGCTCCTTCTGGTCTTGCAAAGAAGAAGTCAACGTTTCTATCCATATTCAAGAAAGAGGCATTGTGGTTGATGCTGTTGATACTGCTGAGTGAGTGACCGTTTTTGAAGGTTTTTCTACGACCTATTGTTAGCCCCATAGTAGAGTTGAGCATAGGTGTTTGTGGTAGGGGATTCCAATTGTTGCGCAGTCCGCGAGCCAATTGCATACGCGTGGCAGAGCTGGTAGGAAGTTGATTGTACTGTGCTGTAGATGGGAAATTGCCCGGTAGCGTACGGTATCCGTTGTCAAAACCTAGGTAGTCTGTTGCAGATTGCTTGTCTTGGAACATTTCACCAAAAGTGGTTCCTACACGATATCCAACGCCAAGATGTACTTGATTGAAGTTGAAAACTTCTTCGGTTGTACGTATATTAATTACTGCACCACTAAAATCACCAGGCTTGTCTGCAGTTGGAGATTTGAACATGGTCATGTTTTCAATAGCACCTGTAGTGATAAGGTCAAAGGAGAAGGTTCTACGATCTACCTCTGAGCTGGGAGCGGTAGAGTTGTTGATCATTACGTGATTGTAACGGCTGTCTAGTCCGCGCACCATTACAAACCTACCATCTATAATAGCTATACCCGGCACGCGCTGCACTACTTCTGCAGCATCTGAGTCTGTGCTTCTACGTATTTGCTGGGCAGAAATGGCGCTCACTACCTGCTTGGCTTGTCTGATTTCTGTGATAGTAGCAGCTTCAGATCCCATATCTGTTCTACGAGCTGTAACAACTACGCTTTCTAATTGCGTGGAAGCTCCGCTGTCTGCAACCATGCTTTCATTGATTTGCGTTACTTGATCAGCAACTACATTCACAGGGATTTCCAAAGTGCGATATCCTACGTATGAGAATCTAATGATGTGTGTACCTTCCGGAAGTTCTATAGAAAATTGTCCATCACCGTCTGTAATGGTTTGTGTATATGGATCATCAATATCTATTTGTACATAAGCAAAGGGTACATTGCCATATGTTTGATCTAGAATTCTACCTTCTACAGTGCCAAACTGTGCATACGACAGAGATACAACCAGCGTAGCGATAACAGAAAAAAGAATCTTCAGCATTCTCTCAAAATTTTCTGCAAAGGAATAGCTTCAATATTATGTGAATATTGATTATTTATTAATTCTAATTTATTACTATGTTAAGCCAAGGTTATAAGATTATGATTCGGTTAACAGTGAGTGAGCTTAGATGCTTACATTGTAAACTTCTTATGTACTGCAATACCTTTGGCGAGTTTATTAATTTGATAATCACTAAATTTGTAAGATGAAAAAAAGTAAGGTATTACTAGTAGATGATGAGCCGGACATTCTGGAGTTCTTGTCCTACAACCTTATAAAAGAAGGATATCAGGTAGAAACAGCAGCCAATGGGGTTGAAGGCGTTTCCAAAGCAGAGGAATTTGAACCAGATTTGATACTGCTAGACATCATGATGCCGATAATGGATGGTATTGAAGCTTGTGAAAAAATTAGGCAAATCCCATCTTTGAGCAATACTTTGATTGTTTTTCTTTCTGCCCGTACAGAAGAGTTTACACAATTGGCCGGCTATGAAGTTGGCGCCAATGACTATATCACAAAGCCTGTAAAACCCAAGGTTTTGATGAGCAAAATCAAAGCACTTCTCAAACTCAAAGGTCAAGATGAGCCGGAAGATTTCATCACTTTGTCTGACATGAAAATAGACAGAGAAACCTATAAGGTGTACCATAAAGATGAAGAAATCTCATTGCCACGCAAGGAGTTTGAGCTGCTTTATCTACTCGCCACCAATCCCAAAAGAGTTTTTAAAAGAGATGAGATTCTTGAAAAAGTTTGGGGTAATGAAGTGGTTGTAGGCGGACGCACAATAGATGTGCACATACGCAAGTTGCGGGAGAAATTTGGAAATGACAGACTGACTACTATCAAGGGTGTTGGTTACAAATTCAACGATTAAAAGCAGTATTGCAGCCTTGGATCGGTATTTAGTATTCATATTGGTCTCTGCAATTCTCCTCACGCTCATTACCTGGGTGGTAATGCAGCAGTGGTTTTCATTTGACATCACATCCAATGTCGCCGGTCTTATTGGGCTCATGGCCGGATTTCTGATAATTCAGTTTGTTCTGATACGAGTAGCCATATTTGTGCAAACACGCCAAAACATTTCTGCTATCAGCAAGGCTTTGCCTGAATTAGATGACCGTAAAGATGGTCCATACTCATTGGAATCTCTCTCTGAAGAAATTTCAAACCTAGAAAAAGATAGAACCCAAGAAATAGATATTCTACGTGAAAAAGAAAATTACCGTAGAGAGTTCGTAGGCAATGTAGCGCATGAGCTCAAAACTCCATTGTTTTCCATACAAGGATACCTACTCACACTCATAGAAGGCGGTGTGGAAGATGAATCTATCCGTGACAGATACCTCAACCGTATCAATAAGTCGGTAGAGCGACTCACATATATAGTCAAAGATTTAGACCTCATCACAGAGCTAGAAACGGGAAACCTGAAACTAGACTATTACCCTTTCAATTTAGTGGCGCTATGCAGGGAAGTTTTAGACTTACTAGAAATCAAAGCGGCAAATCACAACATCAAGCTCCACTTAGACATACCCAACTCATCTCCCTTGCGAGTAAATGCAGACATAGAGCGAATAGAGCAAGTATTAACCAACCTTGTGGCTAATGCCATCAACCATTCGCAGCGAGCTGCACAAGTTACCATAAGCATAAGCTCAGAAAGCAAAGGAGTCAAAGTTTCCGTCTCTGACACCGGCAAAGGCATCCCGCCAGAACATATTAATAGAATCTTTGAACGTTTTTACCGCGTAGATAAATCCAGAAGCCGTGAACAAGGTGGCAGCGGGCTTGGTCTCTCTATAGTAAAACATATACTGGAAGCACACGGACAAAAAATATATGTGGATAGCACAGTGGGTGTTGGTACTAAGTTTTGGTTTTATTTAGACAAAGCCTAGCCAAGCGATTGCAAAAGCTAAAGTCTCGATTACACAAAAGCATTTTTTTCCTTATCCCAACTCAAAAGGGTGAAACGCATCTGTGATAATATCCGCAGCCAAACCATCTTTTTTCTTGATTACAATCGCAATGTCAAATCTGCATTCCATTTCTATGCTATTCATATCCATATAAGCATCAGCAGCCGCAATCAATAGTCTTTTTTTCTTATTATTTACCGCTAATTCCGGTGGCAACCAATTATCATCTGCCCTAGCCTTCACTTCCACTATCACAAGCGTACCGTCTCGTTGCGCTATAATATCAATTTCTGCGGGTGAGTGATACCAATTACGCTTGAGAATAGTGTAGCCGTTTTTCTCATACTTCATTGCAACGTAATTCTCAGCAATTTTGCCAAAATCATTATGTTCTGCCATTATCAGATGAAATTATATTAGCCATTTTCCACAAGATCATCTTCGTCGGCACTCAAGGCATCAGATTCTGGCTGAGCCACTTCTACACACCACACATCTACCTCGCCTATTTGCAGCGTTGTAGTTGCAGACACCTTGTGCGTATCATACACAAAGGCTAGATATCTAGGCTCTGACACAATTGGCATCGGTATCCAGTCAGACTCTTTGTATATATTGTTATAAAAATCCGGATTGTCTATTAGGGTTTCAAAATGTTCATTCGCAAACTCCAAAGACGGCGTTTTCTTGGGTGTATAGAGCAAGATGCGTAAAGGTTTGCCATTGGCAAAAGCATTTGCCATAGAAAACCTTAAACTACACTGCTTCCCCGGCAAGTCTAGCAGTGGGGAGAAAAGAGTCGATTTGACCTTCAAACCCTTTTTACCTTTTCCGGCATATGCACTCATTTGCATATAACTAGCATCACGAAAAGTTTTGAACTCCCAAGCCCGTTTACCATCGGTCTGCACCTCCCATTCTACCGGCAGGCCTGAAGCAAAATTCTCAGAAAGTAAAACCGTCTGCGCAGCGCATATACCCATAAACATACACACCGCCAAGGATAGCAAATATTTCATACACAAAGACTTTGATTCTTTCAAAGATAGATAATTCATCTATACACACCAAAACCTAAAAACTCAAAATGCGATTATTCAATCTCTAGACTTTCCTACAATTACTTCTAAATAAAATCATAGTTTTTGATTACATTTACCTTCCATAAAAACCTTAGAACATGTCTGTCAACAAAGAAGTAAAGCGCATTACTACCGAAACATTGCGCCAAATGAAGCATGACAACCAAAAAATCTCCATGCTCACAGCCTATGATTACACCATGGCGGGCATGGTAGATAAAGGCGGAATAGACGCTATACTCGTCGGCGATTCGGCATCCAATGTCATGGCTGGTCATGAAACTACGCTTCCCATCACCTTAGACCAGATGATTTACCACGCACAGTCAGTAGTGAGAGCGGTGCAGAAAGCTTTGGTAGTAGTAGATTTACCCTTTGGCACATATCAATCAGACCCCCAAAAAGCCTTAGATAGCGCCGTAAGGATTATGAAAGAGAGCGGTGCCCATGCCGTAAAATTAGAAGGAGGTGAAGAACTTGTAAAATCCATTCGGCGTATTATCAATGCAGGCATCCCAGTTATGGGTCACTTAGGACTCACCCCTCAAAGTATTTACAAATTTGGAACATACAAAGTGCGCGCAAAAGAGCAGGAAGAAGCGGAAAAACTACTCGCAGACGCCAAACTTTTAGAAGAAACAGGTTGCTTTGCAATAGTATTAGAAAAAATACCCGCTAAACTGGCCGCAGAAGTTACGCGAAGCGTGTCCATACCAACCATAGGTATAGGCGCAGGCGCTACAGTAGATGGTCAGGTGCTCGTGCTGCATGATATGCTGGGCATGACCTATGAGTTCAAACCCAGATTTCTCAGACAATACCTCAGCCTGCACGACCAGATAGTGGAAGCCGTCTCACAATACGTAGAAGACGTCAAAGCCCAAGAATTCCCCAACGAAAAAGAACAGTATTAAATGGCGGGCTACACACCCCAAATAGTCTTTGAAGACAATCACCTGCTCATCATCAGCAAAGCGGCCGGAGATCTGGTGCAAGGAGACAAAACAGGAGACACGTCGCTCATAGACCACCTCAAGGCCTATATCAAACAGCGAGACCACAAGCCGGGAAACGTGTTTCTAGGACTCACCCACCGCTTAGACAGGCCCACCACAGGCCTCGTCATATTTGCAAAAACCAGCAAAGCCCTTTCCCGCATGAATGAGAAATTCAAAAAGCGGCAAATCCACAAAATTTATTGGGCTATTGTGCCAAAACTTCCACCAGGTACTCCTACAGAAGCCACACTACGCCACTATCTGCTCAAAAATCCAAAAACCAACCGTGTTACAGTGTATCAACATCCCGGCAACAAAGCCCAGGAAGCCATCCTACACTACAATCTTCTCACGCAGTTAGACAATTATGCTGCCCTAGAAATAGAGCTAGAAACCGGAAGGTCACACCAGATACGCGCTCAGCTCAGCAAAATAGGACTCCCCATTAAAGGCGACCTCAAATACGGTTCCCCAAGATCCAACACGGATGGCAGTATCCATCTTCATGCTCGCCTAGTACAGTTCACACATCCCGTGACAAAAGAGCAAATCACTGTCACAGCACCAGCTCCTATACATTACGCCATATGGCAGGCCGTCGAGCAAAAAGTATAGTTGACTATTATTTATATAAGGTGGATTCAAGTTATAAATGCAAGTTTCCCTCTATTAGTAATTAGTTGAGACCTTTGCACATAAATAACTGGAAAAACCTTTGTTTTTTTTCTTTAAAAT
>JAUNRT010000094.1 GCA_030535475.1 Weeksellaceae bacterium
TAATTAAGCAGTTTATAGGATTATTGCTTCTTAATCAATGTAGGGTTTTGAGTTTTAGACTGATATCCTTCCCAAAGAACTTCTTTGCCAGCCTGGAAAAATTTTTGGTGACATCTGAAACGTAAAAAGTATAATTGCCTCCGTCAGGATTCAATAGATTTTTAAGTTGAAGATAGTTTTTCACCTTATGTGCCACTATTTGTGGTGAGTTTACAATTTTCACTTTACCACCATAGTATTGATCTACTTCTTTCTCTATCAAAGGGTAATGGGTGCAACCAAGAATCAAACTATCCAATTCTTGAAATTTAGTACTATTCAGATAGTTTTCAATTACAGCTTTAGATACCTTAGTATTAGTGAGGCTTTCTTCAATTACAGGCACCAAAAGTGGAGTTGCTAATTCCCGAACTGTAATTTGATTATTCAATCTTTTAATTTTCTTTCTATACACCCCTGTTTTCACAGTAGCTTTGGTTGCTATCACACCTGTTTTTTGATGAAAACTGTAGGCTATGTGTTCTGCCACAGGATTTACAACATCTATTACGTTTATTTTCTTCTGTGCAGCAATTCGCTTGATTTCTCTCAGTGCATTGGCAGATGCTGTATTACAAGCCACTACTATGAGTTTGCAGTCTTCCTCTATGAGAAAGCGTGTGATATTTTCACAATATTCTACGATTGTCGTTTTAGATTTGTCACCATATGGAAGATGCTTACTATCACCAAAATATAGAATATTTTCGTTGGGCAGCAGATCTTTTATAGCTTTTGCTACAGTAAGCCCTCCTACTCCAGAATCAAAAACACCAATTGGTCTGTTCGCTCCCATGCTGCAAATCTAAACAATAAACAATTTGGCAGAAATACCGTCTGCAAAAAATAATGCTTGTGCAGTGAGTTTTATGCGGCCATTGTTCATCTCTATTTTACTTTCTGCTTCTAATTCTTCTACACTTCTCAACCACTCTTTGGAATATTCTTGTGGTAAATAATTCATCAAATCTGAGATTTTCACACCCTCCTTCAAGCGCAAACCTGTCATGATCATTTCGTTGAAAATATCAATTCGGCTTAATTCTTCATCTTCAAATGCCCTTTCACCGCGCTCAATTGACTTCATGTACAAAGCGTTGTTGCGAATATTCCAGCTACGTTTTTTGTCGCTATAAGAATGCGCCGCTGGTCCATAGCCTATATATTCTTTTCGTTGCCAATAAGCTGAATTGTGTCTTGACCTAAAGCCTGGTAATGCATAATTGGAAATTTCATATTGCTCATAGCCTGCTTTAGCCAATTTATCACACAGAATCAAAAACTGCTCATGTTGTTTATCTTCATCTACTTCCGGCCATTTGCCGGTTTTTATATGATATGCAAGACGCGTTTTTGGCTCTACTGTGAGAGCATAAGCAGAAATATGCGGCACATTGTATGACAGCATTATTTCTATATTCTCTATCCATTGTGCATCATCACTAAGGATATTGCCATAAATCAAATCAGCCGAATAATTGCTAAATTTAGAGTTGCGAATGCTTTCCAACGCCTTCTTAGCTTGATCCACGTCATGTGCTCGATTCATCACATGTAAATCATTCTGAGCAAAGCTTTGTATCCCAAGACTCAATCGATTGATTCCAATAGCAAATAATTCATTTAGATAGTCTATGTTTATATCATCCGGATTGGCTTCAAGTGTAATTTCGGCATCATCTTTCACTCTAAAGTTTGTTCTAATATCTTTGAGCAAATACGCGAGCTTGTCTGCAGACAAAAGTGAAGGGGTTCCACCACCAAAATAGATGGTTTCTACTTCTTTGCCGTGCCAATCTCTACGCAAGTTGATTTCGGAAGCTATTGCGTTCATCATTCTATTTTGATAACCCAATTGAGTAGAAAAATGAAAATCGCAGTAAGAACACCGCTGTTTACAAAAAGGAATGTGAATATAGATTCCTGCCAAATCTTACCGAACAAGTGATTGAGATAGACTATCTATTCTAGAGATTTCACGGCACTTAGTTACATACATTTCATAGTCTAAGCTGTTTTTGGTGAAATGTATGAGATATTTGCCACAAGGTTGCCTGCGTGGTTCGCTATTGGCAAAATCCACATCACCTTTCATAAGTATGTTGTCATACAAAAAACTAGAATCTATAGCTAGTGTATCAAAGCTTATACGCGCTTCAGGTGAAACTTGCAAATCCTTGTATCTGATTTCTGCCAATACCCTACCATTGGGCAAATACTCAATCACTGCCTGCTTACAAGACATGCGTTTCCCAAAAACCAATATCACGAAAAATATACCCATCAACGATCCAAGAAAGAAGAACTTGAACCTCTGCCAAAAATCCATCATATCATCAGCAAATTGATGTCGTGAAAAGGAAGATCAAACCATGTAGACATTTCAAGGTTGGTGTGCAATCCTTTATAAGTATAAACCCCGGAGCGAAAACTTTTATCCCTAACTATCTGGTGTTCAAATCCTCCTTCATTGCCCATTTCCAGTAAAAATGGCAAAAAGAAGTTGCTCAAAGCTTTGCTGCTGGTACGAGCATAGCGTGAAGTAATGTTGGTCACAGCATAGTGCACCACATCATGTTTCACAAAAGTGGGTTTCTCATGTGTAGTCACAGAAGAAGTTTCTATACAGCCACCATGGTCTATACTCACATCAACTATAATGCTTCCAGGCTTCATTTTCTGCACCATTGCATCGGTCACAACAGTAGGAGCACGAGTTTCACCGCGCAAGGCACCAATTACCAAGTCACATCTTCGCAAAGATTTTTCTAGTTCTTTGGGGTCAAGTGTGCTAGTGGAAACTCTAATTGGCAAATTGTTTTGCAATCTTCTCAACTTTGTGATAGACGAGTCAAAAACACGAACGCTAACACCCAAACCTATAGCAGCTCGGCTGGCATATTCACCAACAGTTCCGGCACCCAAAACCACGACTTCTGTAGGTCTCACTCCGGCAATTCCTCCTATCAAGACTCCATTGCCACCGTGTGATGAGCTCATAAGCTCAGCTGCCACCAATATTGCTGATGTCCCTGCAATCTCTGCTATCAAGCGCACTACTGGCTTATAACCATGCTGGTCTTGTATGAATTCATAGCCAATTCCACAGACTTTTTTCTTGGCCATTGCTCTGAAAAACTCAGAATTCTGCGTGACGGGTTGCACCGCAGATATCACCAAAGAGTTTGACTGTAAATAGCCAATTTCTTCTGCATCCGGCGGCTCAATTTTTAGAATAATATTTTGTTGAAATACATCTTTGGTATTGTAGCAAATTTTTGCACCTGCCTCTGCATACAGTACATCATCATAATGCGCACCTTCACCCGCTTGGGTTTCTACAAATACTTCATGACCATTTTCCACAAGTACACCCACAGCATCTGGTGTAAGGCATACTCTTTTCTCTTGCAAATGAGTTTCTCGCGGAATGCCAATGCGCAATGCTCCTTTTTTGGCCATGACTTCAAGCTTCTCAGCTTGCGGCATCAACTGCTCTGCAGAAAACGGTGTAAAAATCGGTTTATCTCCCATTTAGCTCAGTGTTATTTTCCTCTTGGTGCCCAATTTTTCTATTGTTATGGTTTGCCTATTTTCGGGAAGCAAAGTTAGAATTTTATTTGACCATTCTATCCAGCATGGATTCCCGGAATACAGATATTCCTCAAAACCCATATCATACACCTCTCCTATATCATCTATTCTATAAAAATCAAAATGGTAAACCAAGCCTTTTTTGGTTTCATATTCTGCTACAAGGGCAAAAGTGGGTGAGCTTACTACATCTTCACTTCCCAAGCATTCTATCATGCTACGGATCAACGTAGTTTTTCCGGCTCCCATTTCACCTTCAAAGCACAGCGTGGTTTCTGTGAGCAGAGATAATATTTGCTCCGCCACCTCTGGCAATTCCTCTACTGCATGCACAGTCCATTCCATTCTTACTGAATCTCGCTCCCGAAATATATGTCGCAAGGTTTATCTCATATCACGCAAAATGCGTAACAGAAAGTCCCAAAATTTTTGTGTGCTTTTGATGCTTGCTCTTTCGTCTGGAGAGTGTGCACCTAAAATATTTGGTCCAAAACTCACCATATCCAATCCTTGTTTTCTCTCCCCTAAAAGTCCACATTCTAGTCCGGCGTGGCATGCTTCTATAGTTGGCGCTTCTCCAAACATATCTCTGTATATACCATCCATATGTCTCACAATCTGTGATTGAGGGTTGGGTTGCCATCCTGGATAAGAACCTTCAAATGTGGTATGCAAATCCATGGTGTCAAAATTTTCTTTCAACGAGTTGGCAAGTTCCATCTTAGACTCCTCAGAGCTACTACGGGTTAGATTATGAATTTTTAAATGTCCATCATTCAATTCTACTCTTGCCACGTTGTTACTGGTTTGCACCAATCCTTCAATATTTGGATCCATGCTATAAACACCATTTTTAGCGCCTAAAAGCATATTTACCAACTTCCGAGAGTCTGCAACGCTAAGCCCGTATTCCGGTGCCTCACTTTGTGCATCAATGAGCACGGTGAAATTCGGGTCTATTTCTGCATATTTCTTCTTCAGCTCCCAAGCTTTTTCCTCAACCTCACGCTCAGCCGATGAAACGTCTTCCACAGCTATCAGTGCAGTAGCTTCTCTAGGTATAGCATTGCGCAACCCACCGCCATCTATGCTGTGGATTCTGAAATTGCTGCTGATAGCATTCAGCATTTCTGCCAACAATAAATTGGAATTGCCCAATCCTTTATGGATTTCCATGCCGCTATGGCCGCCTGTCAATCCTTTTATGCTTATTTGCAGTCCAAAGTTTTCATCATCATCTATCTCTTGCAATTCAAACTCTCTGCTAGCAGACACATCTACTCCTCCTGCACAACCGATTCCAAAAACGTGATCTTCTTCTGTATCTAGATTCAGCAATATACTTCCTTGTAGCATAGAACCATCAAGATGTTTCACACCTGTCATTCCTGTTTCTTCATCTATAGTAAACAAGGCTTCCAATGCCGGATGCGGAATGTCAGTTGATTCCAATAGAGCCATAATAGCCGCTACACCCAATCCATTATCTGCTCCCAATGTAGTGCCACGCGCACGCACCCAATCGTCCTCTACATACATATCTATGCCCTGAGTAGCAAAATCAAAATCAGTATCATTGTTTTTCTGATGCACCATATCAAGATGCGACTGCAATATCACTATAGGAGATTGTTCATACCCGGGCGTTGCAGGCTTTTTTATCACCACATTACCTATTTCATCTCGTTGCGTTTGCAAACCCAGACCGCGTCCAAAATCAAGCATGAACTCAATTACTTGCTCCTCTTTCTTAGAAGCTCTTGGTACGGCATTTAGTTTGGTAAAATTGCGCCATAACTCCTGCGGCTGTAAATTCTCTATTGCTGTGCTCATTTTTGTATAAATTTATCTGTGTAAAACTTTAGAAAATAGGGTATGGTTTCTATCCCTTTATAAAAATTGTTCAATCCAAAATGCTCATTGGGTGAGTGTATGACATCTGTGTCTAACCCAAAACCTAACAATACAGATTTTGAACCCAAAACTTTTTCAAATAGTGCAACTATGGGTATGCTTCCACCACTTCTGAAAGGAATTGCCTCTGACCCAAATGTTTTTGTCATAGCCTCTTTCGCTGCTTCTAATCCCGCATCATCTTCTGGAAGCAGATACGGCAAACCGCCATGCAGCGCCTTGCATTTTACCTCTACAGATTCTGGTGCGAGGCTTGGGAAATGATCTATAAAAAGTTGCGTAATACGGTCAGGATCTTGTCCAGGTACCAATCTCATAGATATCTTGGCATAGGCTCGCGAAGGAATCACAGTTTTGGCGCCCTCACCTGTGTATCCTCCCCAAATACCATTTACATCCAAACTAGGTCTGGTAGAATTTCTTTCAAATGTGCTATATCCTTCCTCACCATGCAATGCTTTAATGCCAATAGCAGACTTGTATTCGGCTTCAGAAAAAGGTATTTTGTATATAGCATTCTTTTCATTTTCAGACAATTCAATTACATTGTCGTAGAATCCCGGTATAGTAATGTGATTGCGCTCATCTTGCAATTGCCCAATCATATCACACAAGATATTGATGGGATTGGGTACTGCGCCACCAAAAAGACCACTGTGTAGATCCATATCCGTACCCTTCACTTCTACCTCTACATAGCTCAATCCTCGTAAGCCTACGCAAATAGATGGAATATCTTTGCCTACCAAACTGGTGTCTGAAATCACAATAATGTCATTGCGCAATTTATCTGTATTTTCTTGCAAGAAATCAGCAAGACTTGCGCTACCCACTTCTTCCTCACCCTCAATCATAAATTTGAGGTTGCATGGCAGCTCATCTGCCTGCATCATTGCCTCAAACGCCTTGAAATGCATGAAAAATTGCCCTTTGTCATCAGCAGAACCGCGGGCAAAAATAGCACCATCCGGGTGTATTTCTGTTTTTTTGATCACTGGCTCAAACGGTCCAGACTCCCACAATTCCAGTGGGTCCGGTGGCTGCACGTCATAGTGGCCATACACCAGCACTATAGGTAGTGAAGGATCCTTGATTTTCTCACCATACACAACTGGATAACCCTTGGTTTCCAAGACTTCCACTGCATCTGCTCCTGCTTGTCGCAATAATTCGGCCGTCTTTTCCGCAGCATCCAGCACGTCCTGATTATAAGCAGGATCTGCACTGATTGATGGTATTTTGAGTAGTTCCTTCAGCTCTTCCAAAAATCTGTCTTGATTTTCTTTCACATATCTTTGTGTCCCTTCCATTTAAAATTTTATAAATTTGACAGAAGGTAAAAATACAAAATTTAATCTTTCTCAAATTTATTTTTTTCGCGAATGATGAACCTGCTTCACTGGAAATACCAACGCTGGAACCGATGGTTGGGGTTTGGAGCAGCAGTGTGCATTTTGCTGCTTACTATATATCTCTCCAACTTGCTGGTAAACCAACTAAAAACTGAGGAACAGAAAAAAGTTGAAAACATAGTCAAAGCGCTAGAGCTGCAGAGCCTAGACCAGGAAATCAGTGACAAAACGCAACAACTCACACTCAAAATCACACAAGACAACAACACTATTCCACTCATACTCATAGATGAAGATGGTGCCTTTGTGCACCAGAAAAACCTCGATCATCTAGAAAATTTGTTTGAGACAGACTCTACCTACCTGCACAATTACCTGAAAAACCGAATCACCCAGAGCCCTATAGAGGTAGAATTACCCTTTGGCAATCAATATATATATTACCAAAATTCCTCACTGCTCACACAATTGCAGTTTTATCCTGCTCTCATAGTGCTCATTTTGCTGCTTTTTACCCTATTCACCATTTGGTATTTCCGTACGTTGAACAACACGCAAAAAAGCTACTTGTGGGCAGGTATGGCCAAAGAAACAGCACACCAAATAGGCACACCACTCAGCTCGCTTCTCGGCTGGACAGAGCTGCTAAAAATGGAAGAAGTAGATCCCGAGATTATTGTTGAAATGGAAGAAGACCTAGAGCGCCTCAAGCAGATAGCTGAGAGATTTTCAAAGATAGGTTCTGTTCCGGATTTGCAACCCACAGACTTGGTACAAGTCTGTGAAAACACCTATCTGTACTTGCAAAAACGTATTTCCAGCCACGTACAATTTGACCTGCACACCAAGCCGGAAAGCGCCATGATCATGGGCAATGAGCAGTTGCTCAGTTGGGTATTGGAAAACCTTGTGCGCAACGCTGTAGATGCCATGCAAAACCGTGGCCGAATACAAATCATACTTGAGGAAAACAGCACCAAATACCGAATATACGTCATAGACAATGGGCCGGGAATACCCAAATCTATGCAAAAACGCATCTTTGAACCCGGCTACACCACCAAAAAACGTGGCTGGGGACTAGGCTTATCACTCGCCAAACGGATTATCAAAGAATACCACTCCGGCAAAATTGTAGTAAGCAAATCAGAGAAAAATCTTGGCACCACCTTCAAGCTGGAGTTTCAAAAATTGTAACCTAACATATCACGCTATCCTGCTTATTTTTTTATTTGGGAGGCCCCCTCGTGTTTGCTCAACGCACAATTGAGGAAAATTGTACGTTGGAAAATAGCAAACACTCGGGTCGGGCTGTCTGCTAAATCTCCACGCCGCTTGCCGGCAAACTCACGTGCTCTACTGTTTTCGTTATTCTCTCAACCAGCATATCACGGAGTTTGCAGCGGCAAGCGGCACGTGGAGATACCGCTGCCCATCCCTACCTCGGTAGCTGCGTACTTGCTACTCTGCCCACATGGCATGGGTACAGAATCTTGTATTCCTGTTTGCGTGAATTGAAAAGCTCTGAATACAAAACCTCAGCATTATGCGAAGAACTCGTTTTGCCGTAAGGCAAAAAAAACCTGGAACAGGTTTCTGGGGCAGGGGTTGCAGCGGTATCCTTGTGCAGCCTGTGCCTCTATGCAAAACCGTCTCTGCCGGTACCGGGTCCCGGCTCATCCGGGAGAGTGTGCCGGCAGAGACAGGTTTTGCAGGCACAGGCAAACAAGATACAAGCGGAAAACCCGGTCCTGGCACGGCTCAACCGTGACAGGAGCCCCCCAAAAAAAAATTAAAAAAACTAAAAACAAGCCGGCAGTATTTTGACAAAAATTTAGCATTGAAACCATGGTTTTTGCATGCTTTTTGACCTTTCTAACCCATAAAACACTAACAACTAATAATATGTATACTCCTCTTGTCCAGAATCAGCGTAAATTTTTTCTATCACAAGGCACTAAATCTCTTGATTACCGCAAGGATTTGCTACTAAAATTGCGCTCTGTGTTGCAAGAAAATGAAGTGGAATTGCAGCGCGCTGTGCATGCAGATTTTGGTAAGTCTAGATTTGATTTTTTGACTACAGAGATGAGTATGATATATAATGAACTGGATTTTTTCTTGAAAAATCTGGATTCTTTGGCGGCACCTACAACGGCCAAGACCAATCTGAGCAACCTGCCTGCCCTGAGCAGCATACATTATGATCCGCTGGGTGTGGCGCTGATTATTGCTCCCTGGAATTATCCTGTACAGCTGAGTTTCACCCCTGCAATTGCAGCACTGGCAGCAGGAAACACTGTGATTTTGAAGCCAAGCGAGCTCACTCCCAAAACCTCTGAAGTAATTGCACACATCATCAATTCAAATTTCTCTATGCATCAATTGCATGTGGTAGAGGGTGGTGTGGCAGAAAGCAAAGCGCTGCTGGAACAGCGTTTTGATAAGATTTTCTTTACCGGAAGCGTTGAAACCGGTAGAAAAGTATATAAAGCTGCGGCGGAGCATCTGACACCTGTGACACTGGAATTGGGCGGGAAAAGCCCATGTATTGTGGCGAAATCTGCACCGGTAGATGTGGCAGCCAAGAGGATAGTGTGGGGGAAATTTTTGAATGCAGGGCAGACTTGTATAGCTCCTGACTATATATACGTGCACAGTTCTGTAAAGGATGAATTGATAGCACGTATGATTGAGAATATAGAAAAAGCTGAGTATGAACCAAATGCGGCATGGTATCCAAAGATTGTAAATTTTGAGCATTTTGAGCGAATATTGAAACTCATAGACCAGCAAAAAGTGGTGTATGGCGGTCAACATCATGCAGAGAAACGCTATATACAGCCTACTTTGATGGACAATGTGAGCTGGGATGATGCGGTGATGGGTGAAGAGGTTTTTGGTCCTGTGCTGCCAATTTTATGCTATGAAGATTGGGAGCAAATGGAGTATGAGATTACTCACCGTCCGAGCCCTTTGGCGGCATATTTGTTCTCACGCGATTCCCATGAGAAAGCAAGGTTTAAGACCCATTTCCACTTTGGTGGAGGTTGCATCAATGATGTGGTGATGCATGTAGCCAATCCGCATTTGCCATTTGGTGGTGTGCAGTTCAGCGGAACAGGGAGCTATCACGGGAAGTTTGGATTTGAGGCATTTTCACATGCAAAGCCTATCATGCACAGAGCCACGTTTGGGGAGCCTAATATCAAATATCCGCCCTACACGGAGGAGAAATTGAAGTGGGTGAAAAAATTACTATAACAGTACATTATAATTACAT